>NZ_JAKSYA010000171.1:0-67336 GCF_022829485.1 Methylobacterium sp. J-059 | reverse complement strand
CAGGTTGTCGGGCCGGCCCAGCCCCTCGATGGTGGTGATCTCGGCGCCCTGGTGCATCACGGCGAGCGTCAGGCAGGCGTTGATGCGCCGCCCGTCGACGATCATCGTGCAGGCGCCACACTGGCCGTGGTCGCAGCCCTTTTTCGAGCCGGTCAGGTGCAGATGCTCGCGCGCCGCATCGAGCAGGCTGGTGCGGGTGTCGAGCTCGAGCTCGCGCCGCTGGCCGTTGATCGTGAACCACACCCGCGCCAGGACAGGGCGGTCGCCGGGCCCGGGATCGGCTCTCGCGACCGGCGGCATCGACGCCATGGCCGCGCAGGCGGTGGTTCCTGGCATCAGGTCTCTCCGGTTCAATCCAGGCTCGCGCACGGGCTGCATGATGTCTCCGCACCGTCGGTGGGGGTCGCCCGACCGGGACGGCGACGGCTCGGTCGGGCCGCCGTCCCGGGCCATGCAGGAGATCTAGGGGCTGCCGAGCGCCGCGATTAGGCACTAGGTTCCACTTGAGGCCATGCCCTGGGGTTATGAATGCTGCGGGAGAACCTGAACGACCTCGTCGCCTTCGCGGCGGTGGCGCGGGCGGGCAGCTTCACCCGGGCCGCCGCCCGGTCCGGCGTGACGCAACCGGTGCTGAGCCGCGCCGTCCGGGCGCTGGAAGAGCGCCTCGGCGTCCGCCTCCTGGCGCGAACCACCCGCGCCGTCGTGCCGACCGAGGCCGGCGAACGCCTGCTGCGGATCGTGGGGCCGCAACTGGACGGCATCGCGGCCGACCTGTCCGCACTCACCGCGCTGCGCGACAAGCCGGCCGGGACCATCCGGATCACGTCCGGCGAGCACGCGGCCGCCTCCATCCTGTGGCCGGCGCTGGAACGGCTCCTGCCGGCCTACCCGGATATCACCGTCGACGTGATCACCGAGAACGCCCTGACCGACATCGTCTCCGAGCGCTTCGACGCGGGAATCCGCATGGGGGATCAGGTCGAGAAGGACATGATCGCGGTCCGGATCGGGCCCGCCCTGCGCATGGCCGTGGTCGCGACGCCCGCCTATTTCGCGGCGCGCCCACGACCGCGCGCGCCCCAGGACCTGACCGCCCACGCCTGCATCAACCTGCATCTTGCCAGCTACGGCGGCCGCTACGCCTGGGAGTTCGAGAAGGGCGGCCGCGAGCTGAGGGTCCGGGTGGACGGCCCCCTCGCGTTCAGCAGCGTGTTCCTGGCCAGGACGGCGGCCCTGGCCGGGCTCGGCGTCGCCTGCATGCCCGACGACCTCGTCCGGGCGGACATCGCCGCGGGCCGGCTCGTGCGGGTGCTCGCCGACTGGTGCGCGCCCTTCGCCGGCTACCACCTGTACTATCCGAGCCGCCGCTAGGCCCCGCCGGCCTTCGCCGTGCTGGTGGACGCCCTGCGATATCCCGGCGTCGGAAAGCCGGCGCCGTCCGCGTGAGCCGGCCGGCAGCCCGCGCGCGGTTCGCGCGGCGGCGGCGTTCGGACGGGTCGACGTCCTGGGGTCGAACGCGGGCATCCGGAAGGATGGGGCGGTCGCGGACCTGTCGCCGGATGACTAAAACGCGGTGATCGACGTGAATCCCACCGGGCAAGTCCCTGCAGGCGCGGGGCCTTGCGCCGTTTCCGTGCGCAGCCGCGCGGCGGACGGCCGGCCCGAAGCGGGGCGCCATCGTCGCGATACGGATTGTGTGACGGGGACGACGCTGTTCGTCGGCGGCGGCCTGTCGCTCGACCCCGGGTTCCGCGACGCCGGCCGAGCCGCCGCACGTCGCTTCCGGCGGCGCGATGCCGACCTCGGCCTTCGGGGGGCCCCGGGATCCGAGGCGCCGTCGCAAAGGATCACGCCCGGCACCGAAGCGTCTCGCGTCGCCCGGGTTCGGCGCGCACCGAGATCCCGGCGTCGGCCCGATCACGGCCGGTGCCCGGCCGCCTCCGAGGCCGCGTAGCGGGTCCGGGCCGCGGCGACGGCCGCGTGGTTGCGTTCCGCCCAGGCGACGAGCGCCGCCAGCGGCTCCAGCATCGAATGCCCGAGCGCGTCGAGGCGATACTCCACGCTGGGCGGCTTGGTCGGGAAGACGTGCCGGGTGACGAAGCCGTCGCGTTCCAGCTCGCGCAGCGTCTGGGTCAGCATGCGCTTCGAGATGTCGGGCACGGCCCGGCCGAGGGCGCTGAACCTCCGCGGGCCGCCGGCCAGCACGAGCAGCACCAGCGTCGTCCACTTGTCGCCGAGGCGATCCAGCACGTCGCGCACCGGGCAGAGCGAAGGATCGACGGCCGTGGCCTGCCACTCCGCGAACCGCCGCACCAGTTCCGCCTGCTGGCTCATCGCCCGGTTCCCGCGAGGTTACCCTGTCCCAAAATACTGCCTCCTTATGCGCCGCCGAGGTCTCGAATAGGAAGCATGTATCGCAACCGAACCATGTGGACTGCGCCCATGACCTCTGCTCATCCCCGCATCGGCATCACCGGCGCATCCGGGCGCCTCGGGCGCCTCGTCGTCGAGGCCCTGCTGCGCAGCGTGCCGGCCTCCCGGATCGTGGGCGGCCTGCGCAACTCCGACGACGACGGCGCCAAGGCGCTCCGGGCCCTCGACGTCGAGGTGCGGCAGGTCGACTACGAGAGGACCGACACCCTGGACCGAGCCTTCGCGGGCATCGAGCGCCTGCTGCTCATCTCCTCCAACGAGTTCGGCAAGCGCGTGGACCAGCATCGGAACGTCATCGAGGCGGCCAAGCGGGCGGGCGTCCGCCGCATCGCCTACACCAGCGTCCTGCACGCCGACACGTCCCCGCCCAAGCTCACCGACGAGCATCGGCGGACGGAGCTCGTCCTCGCGGCATCCGGCGTGCCCTTCGTCATCCTGCGCAACGGCTGGTACACGGAGAACTACGCCGCCTCGATCCCGATGGCGCTCGAGCACGGCACCCTCTTCGGCAGCGCGGGCCAGGGGCGGATCTCGTCCGCGGCGCGGGCCGACTACGCCGACGCGGCCGCGGCCGTGCTGACGGCCGCCGAGGTGGAGAACGGCCGCATCTACGAGCTGGCGGGCGACGACGCCTACACGCTGGAGGAGTTCGCAGCCGAGGTCGCGAAGGTGTCGGGCCGGCCGGTGGTCTACAGGAACCTGCCCGAGGCCGAGTACGAGGGCGTCCTGCTGAAGGCCGGCCTGCCGAAGGACCTGGCGGCCTTCGTCGCCGCCTCCGACTCCGTCGTGGCGGAGGGTGCGCTGTTCGAGGACGGCCGCGACCTGAGCAGGCTGATCGGCCGACCCACGAAACCGATGCGCGAGACCGTGGCCGCCGGCGAGCACTGAGCCCCGAGCGCGAGCCCGGCCCGCGCACGTCGCAGGGTCCGGCATCCGCCGCGCCTCGCGCTTGCCCCGACGCCGGGCCACGAACAGGAACCCTCCGGCATGCCGACCTTCGTCGAGATGGGTCGGTCGGTGACCGTGGCCGAGCAGCTCGCAGAGGAAAGCGGCGCGACGATCGGGGCCGAGCCGGGCGGCGTCGCGCCGGCACGCGCGATCGCCACCGTCGGGCTCGTCGGCGGGACCTCCGGCCCACGCTGGCCGCGCGCCGGACGGGCGTTAGATGCCGGAATGCGCACGCGGCGATGCGCCGGACTTCATGAATGGCGCGGGAGAACCTGAACGACCTGCTCGCCTTCGTCGCGGTCGCGCGCGCGCGGAGCTTCACCCGGGCGGCGGCGCAGCTCGGCCTGTCGCAGCCCGCGCTCAGCCAGACCATCCGCGGGCTCGAGGCGCGTTTGGGCCTGAGGCTGCTGACGCGCACCACGCGCAGCGTCGCGCCGACCGAGGCGGGCGAGCGGCTGATCCGGTCCGTCGGGCCCCGGCTCGCGGAGATCGAGGCCGGCCTGGTCGCGGTGACGGACCTGCGCGAGACGCCGGCCGGCACCGTGCGGATCAACGCCGACGAGCACGCGGTCGCGGCGGTGCTGTGGCCGGCGCTGCGGAGGGTGCTGCCCGGGTACCCGGACATCCAGGTGGAGCTGGTCACCGACTTCGCCCTGACCGACATCGTCGCCGGGCGCTTCGACGTCGGGGTGCGGCTCGGCGAGGTGGTGGCCAAGGACATGGTCTCCGTCCCGATCGGGCCGGACATGCGCATGGCGGCGGTCGCCGCGCCGGCCTACCTCGCGCGCCGGCCTGCGCCGCGGACGCCGCAGGACCTGACCGGCCACGCCTGCATCAACCTGCGCCTGCCGACCCATGGCGGCCTGTACGCCTGGGAGTTCGCGGCCGACGGGCGCGAGGTCCGGGTTCGCGTGGACGGGCAGGTCGTGTTCAACACGGTGAGCATGATCCTGCGCGCCGCCCTGGACGGGTTCGGCATCGCCTACCTGCCGCAGGATCAGGTGCAGCCCCATCTCGACAGCGCGGCGCTGACCTGGGTGCTGAAGGATTGGAGCCCGCCCTTCCCGGGCTACCACCTGTACTATCCGAGCCGCAGGCAGCCCGCGGCGGCGCTCGCGGTGCTGATCGAGGCCCTGCGCTACCGAGGCTGACCGATGCGGGATCCGCGCCGGGGGGGGCCGGGGCCGCGCACGCCGTGGCCACGCGTGCGTGAGCGCCCGATCCGGCCCGCGTCAGGCGCCGGCGGGATCGGGATAGCCGGTCAGGTCCGGCTCCTTGGCGCGGCCGGTGGACAGCTTCGAGGCCAGGCGGCGGAGGCCCGGCCGGCTGGCGATGCGCAGCACGCGGTGGAGCAGGCTGATGCCGAGCCGGCTGTTCGGGTTCATCAGCTTCGGCGCGATCTTGGGCACGCCCTGCCCGTCCTCGACCATCGGGCGCATGGCGCGCTCGTAGGCGGCGAAGGCCGCGGCGACGTCGTCGCCGCGGGCGAGCTCGGCGGCGAGGACGTAGGCGCCGGTGACGGCCAGCGTCGTGCCGATGCCGGCGAGCGGCGTGGCGCACCAGGCCGCGTCGCCGGTCACCGCCACGCGGCCGCTGGACCAGCGCCGCATCCGCACTTGGCGCAGGACGTCGAAGTAGAAGTCCGCGGTGGCCTCCATCCCGGAAAGGACGCGCGCCGCCTGCCAGCCCGCATCGGAGAAGCGCTGCCGCAGGTAGGCCTTCTGCCGGTCGGCGCCCCAATCCTGCTCGCCGCCCGGCGGCTGCCGCAGCGTGAGCATCGCGCGGGTGGTGCCGTGCTGGTCGGGGCGCAGGGAGATGCCGCGGCCGCCGGGCGCGTTGAACCACCGCCACATCCGGTCGTCGTCCGCGGTCCGCGGGATGGTGAAGTAGGCGATGGCGAGATCCATCCAGCGCGGGTCGGCCTCGCCGGGGAACACGAGCTCGCGCGTCGTCGAGCCGACGCCCTCGGCGACGAGGACGGCGTCGTAGCGCTCGCTCGCCCCGGAGGCGAAGGTCACCGTCGCGGCCTCCGCCCCGTCGTCGATCCGGGTCACGCGATCCCCGAAGCGGTAGGTCGCGCGCTCCCGGGCCGGCTCGTAGAGGAGCCGCGCGAGGTCGCCGCGCAGGATCTCCATCTCGGCGGTGGGGCCGTCGCCGAGGCTGGCATCCATCGTGAAGGCCGCGACCGCCCGGCCCCGCCCGTCGACCCAGGCGGTGCCCTGCTCGCCGGTGCCCCGGGCGAGCGCCGCCTGCTCCAGGCCCATGCGGCGCAGGACCTCGCGCCCGACCCCGCGGACGTCGACGTTCTGGCCGCCGTCGCGGAAGCCCGGCGCCCGCTCGACGACGGTGACGTCGAAGCCGTGGCGGCCGAGCCACCAGGCCGCGGTGTTTCCGGCGACGCTCGCGCCGGTGATGAGGATGCGACGGGGCATGCGGGACGGGTCTCCGGGTGATCCGGCCCGCGCGGAGCCGGTCGCGGCCACGCCGCGCGGCAGGATCTGCGCGAGCGCCGTGATCGAGGGGGCGGGGCGCGCGCGTCAGGCCCCCGGCGAGGCCGCCCGGGTGACCGCCCGGCGCAGGGTGCGGGACAGGTCCTCGACCGAGTACGGCTTCTTCAGGAGCGGGAAGCCGTGGGTGCCCTGCTCGGCGAGCACGTGGCTGTAGCCGGAGGCGAGGACGACCGGCAGGCCGGTGTGGCGGTGGCGGATCTCCCGCGCCATGTCGATGCCGTTCATCCCGGGCATCACCACGTCGGAGAACACCACGTCGAAGCGCGGCGACGCGGACAGGACGGCGAGGGCCTCCTCGGCGCTCATCGCCCACACGGTCTCGTAGCCGAGCTCGCGCAGGGCCTGGGTGGCGAAGGAGCCGACCTCCTGGTTGTCCTCGACCACGAGGACGCGGGTGCCGTGCCCGTCGGCGAGGGGCTCGGGCTCGCCGTCCTCCTCGATCGCCACGGACCGCCCGACCTCGCGGGGCAGGTAAAGCGTGAAGGTGGTGCCCCGGCCGAGCGTGCTCTCGACCAGCACCTCGCCGCCCGACTGCTTGGCGAAGCCGAACACCTGCGACAGGCCGAGCCCGGTGCCCTGGCCGACGCCCTTGGTGGTGTAGAACGGCTCGAAGATCCGATCGAGATCGGCCGCCGCGATGCCGGTCCCGGTGTCGCGGACCGAGACGGCGACGAAGTCGCCGGGGATGCGGGGATGGGCCCGCACCGCCGGGATCGCCGAGGCGCGGCGCACGCCGATGTCGAGGCGGCCCTCGCCGTCCATGGCGTCGCGCGCGTTGATGGCCATGTTCACCAGGGCCGTGTCGAACTGGCTCGGATCGGCGTCGATCAGGTAGGGCACCTCGTTCCCGCGACCGTCCCGGTTCGCGGCCACGTCTGTGACGACCCGGATGCGGGCGCCGGTGAGCGTGCCGACCATGTCGGCGACCGAGGCGACGCTGCGGCCGACGTCGAACACCTCCGGGGTCAGGGATTGGCGCCGGGCGAAGGCGAGGAGCTGGCCGGTGAGCTTGGCGGCGCGGGTGACGGTGTCGGAGATCGCGCCGATGTAGCGCTGCCGGCGCTCCTCCGGCAGGTCGGGGCGCTTGAGCAGGTCGGTCGAGGACCGGATCACCGTCAGCAGGTTGTTGAAGTCGTGCGCGACGCCGCCGGTGAGCTGGCCGACCGCTTCCAGCTTCTGCGACTGCCGGAGCTGCTCCTCCAGGGCGCGGCGCTCGGTGACGTCGCGGCCGGCGGCGTAGAAGTGGTCCTCCTGCGGGATGGCGTTCCACGACACCCAGCGGAAGTCGCCGTCCGCCGTGAGCATGCGCACGTCGAGGCTGTCGAGGACCTGGCCTTCCCGCAGCAGCTCGAACGCCGCGGTCGCGGCCGCCCTGTCCTCGGGGTGGACGTAGTCGCTGAAGGACGTGCGCACGAGATCGAAGGCCGACCAGCCCAGCATCTCGTGCCAGGCCGGGTTGACCGAGCGGTAGAGGCCGTCGAAGCCGCAGACCACGAGGAGGTCGCGGCTCGCCCGCCACACCAGGTCGCGCTCCGTGGTCCGGTCGCGGGCGGTGTCGCGCAGCACGCTCTCGGCCTTCTGCCGGTCGGTGACGTCGTTGAACAGCAGGGCGACCCGGTGCTGCACCGGATCGCCGATGCGCAGGGCCTGGACCTCGAACCAGCGCCCGAGCGTGACGACGCCGCTCTCGAAGCGGACGGCCCGGCCCGTCATCGCGACCTGCCCGTAGGTGTCGAGCCAGCTGCGCTCGAGGTCGGGCACCACCTCGCTCACCCACTTGCCGACCACGTCGTCGAGGCCGGTATGGCGCGAGAAGGCCGGATTCGCCTCGACGAAGCGGTAGTCGACCGCGCGGCTGTCGGCGTCGAACCGGAGCTCGATGACGCAGAAGCCGGCGTCGAGGGCATTGAACAGGGTGCGGTAGCGCGCTTCGCTCTCGGCGAGCATGCCCTCCTCGGTCCGGAACCGGGTGACGTCGAGCTGGCTGGCGAAGAAGTAGCGCAGGTGGCCCTCGGCGGTGAAGACCGGGCTGACGTAGAGCTCGTTGCGGAAGGTGGACCCGTCGCGGCGGTAGTTCAGGATCTCGACGACCACGTCGCGGCGCGCGGCGATGGCGTCGCGCACCTTGGCGATGTCCGCCGGATCGGTGTCCGGCCCCTGCAGGAAGCGGCAGTTGCGGCCGATCAGCTCGTCGGCCGAGTAGCCGCACAGGGCCTGGAACGCCCGGTTGGCGAACACGATCGGGTTGTCCGGCAGGTTCGGGTCGGTGACGATCTGCGGCATGCGGGTCTTCTCCGCCGCCGTGAACAGCAGGTCGACATCCGCCCCGGACGTGCGCTGGCTGGAATCCGGGAGCCTGACATGCGACGCGTTCCGCTCGCGCAGGCGCGCGACCTCGGCCTCGAGCCTCCGGTTCTCGCTGCGCAGCCGCTCGATCTCGTCGTCCATGCCGTCCGTTTCCATGGGGCATGGTCGCCACCATCATGCCCGTCCGAGAACGGCTTTCGGCGACGGAAGCTCCCATGCGGGTGCCCGCGGCGCCGACGGGCCTTCATGCTCCACGCGGTCGCCTCCGGTCAACGCGGATGGCGGAGCAAGATCCCGGCCGGGACCCCGGCACCGGGCCGGAACTCGCGCTCCCGCGCTCCCGCGCTCCCGCGCGAGGCCGGAGCCTTCACCGGTACGCTGGTTCAACGACACTGTGACATGTCGAACCACCACCGATGTTGGAACGCGGTGCGGCCGAGGTCGTTTTAAGAGCCATACTCACCCAGACAGGAGATCTTGGATGCGCAAGCTCGCACTCGCTTCCACCGCACTGCTCGGGCTCGGCATGCTGGCATCGGCCCCCGCCGAGGCCCGCGGCTGGGGTTACGGCGGCGGCTACGGCCACGGCGGCTTCGGTCACGGCGGCTACGGCTATCGCGGCGTCGGCTTCCGCGGCGGATACGGACGCGGCTACGGCTATCGCCGCGGCATCGGCCCGGGCGCCGCGATCGGCCTCGGCATCGCCGGCCTCGCAGCCGGCGCGATCGTGGCGAATTCCTACGGCGGCTACGGTGGCTACGGCGGTTACGGCTACGGCCGCCCGGTGGGCTACTACGGCGGCTATGGCTACGCGCCGGCCTACGGATACGCCCCCGCCTACGGCTACGGCTACCCGGCCTACGGCTACGGCTACTGAGGCGCCGGTCGCGGGCGCCGTTGCGCCCGCGACGCGACGTGTCCTCGACGAAGGGCGCCCGACTCACCGTCGGGCGCCCTTTTTCCGT
Organism: Methylobacterium sp. J-059; assembly: GCF_022829485.1. Lineage (NCBI taxonomy): Bacteria > Pseudomonadati > Pseudomonadota > Alphaproteobacteria > Hyphomicrobiales > Methylobacteriaceae > Methylobacterium > Methylobacterium sp. J-059. The sequence continues at coordinate 58,173 of NZ_JAKSYA010000171.1, read as the reverse complement.
TGAACGGTTCGCGCACCTCCGGGACGCGCGGAGCGCCGCAGCGGACCGCGTTCGTTCAGGCCTGCCCCTCGATCAGGCCGCGGATGCGGGTCGCGAGCGCCTCCAGGGCGAAGGGCTTCACCAGCACCTCCATGCCGGGCGCGAGGTGGCCGTGGTTGAGCGCGGCGTTCTCCGCGTAGCCGGTGATGAACAGCACCTTGAGGCCGGGCCGCGCGGTCTTCGCCGCGTCGGCCATCTGCCGCCCGTTCATCCCGCCGGGCAGCCCGACATCGGTCACCAGCAGGTCGATGCGCACGTCCGACTGCAGCACCTTGAGGCCGGAGGCGCCGTCCGCCGCCTCGATCGCCGCGTAGCCCAGATCCTCCAGCACCTCGGTCACGAGCATCCGCACCGTCGGCTCGTCGTCGACCACCAGCACCGTCTCGCCGAGCTTGGCCCGCGCGGCGTCCGACAGGTCGGGCACCGCCTCGACCGCCTCGGCCTCGCCGAGGTGGCGGGGCAGGTAGATGCAGACCATCGTGCCCTTGCCGGGCTCGGAGTAGATCCGCACCTGCCCGCCCGACTGCTTGGCGAAGCCGTAGATCATGCTCAGGCCGAGCCCCGTGCCCTCGCCCATCGGCTTGGTCGTGAAGAACGGGTCGAACGCCTTCGCCGCCACGTCCGGCGCCATGCCGGTGCCGTTGTCGGAGACGCAGAGCGCGACGTACTGCCCCGGCTCGAGGTCGCGCTCGCGGGCGGCGCGCCGGTCGAGCCAGCGGTTGCTGGTCTCGACCACGATGCGGCCGCCCTCCGGCATCGCGTCGCGGGCGTTGATGCAGAGGTTGAGCAGGGCGTTCTCGAGCTGGCTCGGGTCGACCAGGGTCGGCCAGAGCCCGGCGGCGCCGACCACCTCGACCGACACGCCGGGCCCGACGGTGCGGCGCACCAGATCCTCCATGCCCTCGACTAGACGGTTCACGTCCGTCGGCTTGGGGGCCAGGGTCTGCCGGCGGGAGAAGGCGAGCAGGCGGTGGGTCAGGGCGGCGGCGCGGCGTGCCGCCCCTTGCGCGGCGCCGATGTAGCGGTCGAGCTCGCCCATCCGGCCCTGGAGCATGCGGGTCTGCATCAGCTCCAGGGAGCCGACGATGCCCGCGAGCATGTTGTTGAAGTCGTGCGCGAGGCCGCCGGTGAGCTGCCCGACCGCTTCCATCTTCTGCGACTGGCGCAGCGCCTCCTCGGTCCGCGCCAGCGCCTCGGCCTGGGCCTTGGCGGCGCTGACGTCGCGCACGGTGGCGTAGATCAGGCCGCCGTTCGGGACCGCGTTCCAGGAGAGCCAGCGCCAGCCGCCGTCGCGATGGCGGTAGCGGTTCTCGAACGACAGCTGGGCGTCGCCCCGCGCCAGGCCGGCCGCGGCCGCCTCGGTGACGGCCCGGTCGTCGGGGTGGACCAGGTCCAGGAACGGGCCGGCCTTCATCTCGGCCTCGGTCCAGCCGAGCGTCGCGGCCCAGGCCGGGTTGAGGCTGACGAAGCGGCCTTCGAAGTTCGCGACGCAGAGCAGGTCGGACGACGCCTTCCAGATCATGTCGCGCTCCGCGGTGCGGGCGGCGACCTGCCGCTCGAGCTCCTCGGCCTGGCGCCGCCGCTCGTCGATGTCGGTGTGGGTGCCGACCCACTGGGTCAGAGCGCCGGCGGCGTCCCGCACCGGCTGCGCCCGCGCCAGGAACCAGCGGTAGCCGCCGCCGCCGCGGATGCGGAACTCGACCTCGTAGGGCTCGCCCGTGGCGACCGAGCGGTCCCAACCGGCGCGCGCCGCCGGCAGGTCGTCGGGATGGATCAGGTCGGACCAGGTCGCGGCCGCGTTCAGCGCCCCCGGCGCCGCGCCGGTATAGGCGTAGGCCTGGCCGTTGAACCAATGCAGCGTGCCGTCCGGGCGGGCGCCCCAGACCTGGTTCGGCACGGCCTCGGCGAAGGCCCGGAACTGCGCCTCGCTGGCCTGGAGGTCCGCCTCCGCGCGCCGGCGGCCGGTGACGTCCCGGAACAGCACCGAGACCTGGCGCCGGCTCGCCGGCTCGATCCGGGCGGCCGAGACCTCGATGTGGCGGCCCGCGCGCGGGAACGCGCGCTCGAACCGGATCGACTCCCCCGTGCGCAGGACGCCGCCGTAGAGCGCGAGCCAGCCCTCGGCCTCGTCCGGCGCGAGGTCGCGCAGGGTCCGCCCGACGATGCCGGCGATCCCGGTCTGGCGCTCGTAGCCCTGGTTGGCGACGATGTGGACGTAGTCGCTCGCCGGACCGTGCGGCCCGTCGATGAACTCGATGATGCAGAAGCCGTCGTCGACCGCCTCGAACAGCGCCGTGTAGCGCTCCTCGGTCTCGCGGCGGCCGGTGGCGTCGACCATCGTCCCGAGCGCCCGGAAGGCCCGGCCCCGGCCGTCGAACAGGCCGCGCCCCTTGGCCGACACCCATCGCACCGTGCCGTCGGCCTTGGAGACCACGCGGAACTCGGCCTCGAACGGCGCGCGCCGCTCCGGATCGAGGGCGGCGGCGAGCGCCGCCAGCACCGCCTCCCGGTCGTCCGGGTGGAGGCCGTCGCGAAGCGTCGCGCGATCGCACGCGGCGTCCGGGGCGAGGCCGAACAGCTCGCGGGTGCGCTCGGACAGGGTCAGCGCGTCGGCGGCCACGTCGAGGTCGAAGGTGCCGATCTCGGCCGCCTCGGTCGCCAGCCGCAGCGCCATCTCGCTGAACTGCAGGCGCTCGGCGTCGGTGGCGCGGGCCGCCGACAGGGCGGCGTTCTCGCCACGCAGAGCCGCGAGCTGCAGCACGTCGGCGGTGACGTCGTACTGGCTGGCGAAGAAGTACGCGACCTCGCCGGCGGCGTCCTTCACCGGGGCCAGCAGAAGCTGGTTCCAGAAGGTCGTGCCGTCCTTGCGGTAGTTGAGGAGCGCGACCTCGATCGGCTGCCGGGCGGCGATCGCCGCGCGCACCCGGGCGACGTCGTCTCGGTCGGTGTCGGGCCCCTGGAGGAAGCGGCAGTTCCGCCCGATGATCTCCTCGGAGGCATAGCCGGTCAGGCGGCTGAAGGCCGCGTTGACGAAGAGGATCGGGTTGTCGGGCTGGCGCGGGTCCGTGACGATCATCGGCATGCGCGTGGCCCGCACCGCGGCCGCGAACGGATCGGTGACGTCCGCCCCGCCGGCGATCTCGGAGAGGATGCGGTGGGTCTCGCGGCGGACGCGGCTCGCCTCGGTCTCGGCCGGCATGGGCTGGTGCGGTGCTGTGGTCACGCCGGGCCGTCTAGCAGGAGCGCCATGGGGTCTGAACCGCGATTCGGGTCGGGCTGGTGCGCGCGCGTCTCGGATCGGCGACCGGGAACGGCATCGATCCGCCCCGAAGGCGGGCGCGGCCGGTCATCGGGTCGGCACGACCATCCGGAACCGCAGCCCGGCCGCGTCGATGGTACGGTCGAACCGCCCCGCCAGGCTGCGCTCGATGGTCTGCTTGAGCAGGCGGGACCCGAACCCGGTCCCGTCGGCCTTGGGCATCCCGGACGGCGCGCCGCCCTCGGTCCAGTCCAGCGTCAGCGCGCGGTCGGCGACGCGACCGACCAGCCTGAGCGTGCCGCCGCCGGCCAGCGCCCCGTACTTGGCGGAGTTGGTAGCGAGCTCGTGGACGATCATCGCGTAGTCGTTGACCTTGTCGGGCGGCGCCACCGCCGCGTCCGGGATGTCCACGGCGATGTTGGCGCCGTTCAGGTACGGCGCCAGGATGCGCTCGGCGAGGTCCCGCAGCCGCACGTCGCCCCGGTCGGCCCGGTTCGACCGCGTCGCCAGGGCGGTCGCCTCGTGCAGCACCCCGAAGCGCTGCGACAGGTCCTCGGCGAAGTGCGGCGTCGACGTGGCCTCGCGGGCGACGATGGCGGTGAGCGCGCGGGCAACCGTGAACATGTTCGAGACGCGGTGCGCCAGCTCGGCGGTCAGCAGCCGCTCGGCATCCTCCGCCCGCTTGCGGTCGGTGATGTCGAGGAAGATGGCCTGGACCCACTCCCCGACCCGGCCGGCCTCGCCGCCGACGCCGCGCGCCGAGATCCAGCGGGCGTCGGCGCCGTCGCCGATGCGGAAGTCGAAGCTGTAGGCCTGCGGATCGGTGGCGCTCGCCGCCCAGTCCCGCATCATGCCCGGGCGGTCCTCGGCGTTCACTTTCGCGAACAGCGCGTCGATGCCCACCACCGGCTCGGTCGTGTCCCAGAACGCGCGGCAGAGGCCGTCGAGCTGGGCGAGCCGCCGCTCCGGCGACCAGGCCCACAGGCCGACGCCGCCCCGGTGGATCGCGGCGGTGAAGCTGGCGAGCGTCCACCCGTCACCGGTGGGATCCGTGTCCTGAGCCATCCGTCCTTCCGAAACCGAACCCCGACCCGCGCGGACGGCGCGGTGCCGCCCCCACGCGAGGGAACTCACCGGGGGCGCCTTTGCTCCGAATCCGGGCGCGCCGGCCCGGGCGGGGACCGTCGCGTGGCATCAAGAAGACGCGAGCGCCGCCCGGAGGGCGGCGCTCAGCCTTCGGCCTGCTCCACGAAGCGGCGGATGAGCCAGCGCCCAGCCGGGCCGGGCGGGCGGTCGGTGCGGTGGATCGCGGTGAGCGGGAGCAGGCGGCGCGTCGCCTCCGGCAGCTTCAGCGCCACGAGGCGCCCCGCCTCGAGGTCGGCGCGCGCCAGGTGCGCGGGCATGCTGCCCCAGCCGATCCCGGCCAGCAGCAGCGTGTGCTTGGAGCTCATGTCGGAGAGCCGCCAGGTCCGCGGCGCGATCACCCCGAATTCCTGGCCTTCCGACAGGGGAGAGCGGTCGGAGATCACCAGCTGCACGTGCTCGCGCGCCAGGCCCGACACCGACCCGTCGGCGGCGGCCAGGGGATGGGAGGGCGCGGCGACCGCCACCATCTCGACCTCGCCGACGGACACCAGCTCGAGCGGGTCGGTCTCCCGCTGCCAGAGCTCGACCCCGATGCCGATCGCCGCCCGGCCGTCGATCACGTGCTGCTGCACCGCGCCGAGCGCCTCGACGTTCAGGCGCAGGGCCACCGAGGGAAACCGCGCCTGGAACGCCTTGAGCGCATCGACGAGCCGCGGCCCCGGCATCAGCAGGGTGACGACGAGGCTGACCTCCGCCTCGAGCCCGCTCAGCAATCCGCCGACCTTGGCGCGCAGGGCGTCGACGCCGTGGGCGACGATGCGCGCCTCCGCCAGCACCGCGCGCCCGGCCTCGGTCAATTGCGGCCGTCGCGTCGCGTCGCGGTCGAACAGCGGCAGGCCGAGCTGCTGCTCGAGATTGGCCACCGCGTAGCTGATCACCGAGGTGGCCCGGTTGAGGCGACGGCCCGCCGCGGCGAAGCTCCCGGCCTCGACCACCGCGAGGAAGACCCCGAGCTGGTCCAGCGTCGGTGTTCCGGGGCCGCGCATGCCGGGATCCTCGAACGATCGGGGCGCGTCCGGCCCCGGCGATCCGGCAAGCAAGGTCGGCGCCGCCGGGTCAGCGGCGGGCGGGCTTGTGCGCCTGGATGCGGCCGACCGAGCCGGTGACCATCGCATCGTAGGCGCTCGGCGCGGCCTGGCCGACGCCGCGCTCGACGGGGCGGCCGGAGACCGTGCCGGGCGCGGTCTCGGTGGGGATGCCGGCCGGCGCGGTGTAGCTCTGCGCGACCGCGGCGGCGGGCAGGGCGGCCGCCAGGGAGAGGGCGAGAACCGAAACCTTGAGGATGCTGGACATGGGGGGCTCCATCGATCTGAGGCGAGGCGACCCGGTGGCCGCCGTCCGATGAAGCGAAGATGGGCCCGTCTTGCTGATCCGAAAACCCGAATAGTTTCGAACAAGACGTTCGACTTTTTTGGCAAGCCTGCTTTCTTCTCCAGCCCGCCGGCTTCACCTGCGCTCGGGTGCGAGGGGGCGGCAGCCGGCGAGGAACAGGGCCACCGCGGCGCGGCGGCGCTTCTCCTGCGCTTCCGGGTCGACCGCGATGCCGTAGAGCGCCTGCTTCGCGCTGCGGCCGAGGACGAGGTTGAGGAACAGGTCGGCGGCGATCTCCGCGTCGTCGACCGCGATCTGCCCCCGCGCGGCCATCACCGTGAGGAGGCGGCCGACCGCGCGCACGCCGCGCATCCAGCCTTCCTCGTAGGCGAGCCGCGCCAGATCGGGGAACTGCATCGCCTGCGCGGCGATGCAGCGGGTGAGCGCGGCGGCGCCCGGCGCATGGGCACGGGCGAGGAGGTTGCGGCTGAGCTCGTCCAGCACGGTCGCGGCGTCCCGCGGGTTGGCCTCGAGGGCCTGCGTCTCGGCCGCGGCCGAGAGCGGGGCCAGCCATTCGCGGATGCGCTCGTCGAGCACCGCCTCGAACAGCGCGCGCTTGTCGCGATAGCGCGAATACAGCGTCGGCTTGCTGACGCCGGCCGCCTCCGCGACCGCGTCGATCGAGGTCGCGTCGAAGCCGCGCTCCATGAACAGGCGGGTGGCGACCTCGACGATGCGCGCCTCGCGCCGCGCGGCTTCCGCGCGGGTCGGCCGTCCGCCGCCGCGCCGGGGCTGCGCCTCCGCATCGTCGGCCGCGACCTGCGTCATGAACTTCCTCCTTGTCAGCCCGAACCGCCGACCGTATTACAACGATACCGTATCGTTTTATTGTTGGCCAGCCGCGATGCAACCACGATCCACCGACGATCCTGCGCCCGTCCCCGTCGTTCCTGCACCCGCGCGCAAGCGCCGTCCCGCGCGGCTGATCCTTCCGTTGCTCGTCCTGGCCGCGCTCGGCGGGGGCGGCAGCTACGGCTGGCACTGGTGGACCGTCGGCCGGTTCCTCGAGACGACCGAGGACGCCTACCTGCAGGCCGACAAGGTGACGGTCGCCCCCCGCATCGCCGGCCACGTCGCCGCGGTGCTGGTCGGCGACAACCAGGCCGTGCAGGTCGGCGACGCGATCGCGCGGCTCGACGACCGCGAGTATCGGATCGCGTTGAAGCAGGCCCAGGCCGAGGTCGAGAAGAACCGCGCCCAGCTGCTCGGCACCGCCGCCGCCATCCTCCAGCAGCAAGCGCAGGTGCAGTCCGCGAAGGCCGAGGTCGAGAACACCGATGCGGCCCTCGATTTCGCCACCAAGGAATACGCCCGCTACCAGAACCTGCTGCAGACCGGCTCGGGCACCGCCCAGCGCCAGCAGCAGGCCGATGCCGACCTGAGGCAGAAGCGGGCGGCGCACGACAAGTCCGTCGCCTCGCTGGACGCCGCTCGCAAGCAGGTGGAGAGCCTGACGGCGCTGGAGGCGAGCGCCCGCGCGAGCCTGGACGGGGCGCGGGCCAAGGTCGAGCAGGCGCAGCTCAACCTCAGCTACACGACCATCGCCGCGCCCGCCGCCGGCACGGTCGGCGACCGGGCCCTGCGCGTCGGGCAGTTCGTCTCGGCCGGCACCGGGCTGCTCACGATCGTGCCGACCGGCCGCGACATCTACCTCGTGGCGAACTTCAAGGAGACGCAGACCGGGGAGATGGTCGAGGGACAGCACGTCACCTTCACCGTCGATGCGCTGGGCGACCGCGCGTTCGAGGGCCGGATCGAGAGCTTCTCGCCCGGCACCGGGGCGCAGTTCGCCCTGCTGCCGCCCGAGAACGCCACCGGCAACTTCACCAAGGTCGTCCAGCGCGTGCCGGTGCGGGTCGCGATCGACGCGTCCGACCCGCGGCTCGCGCGCCTGCGCGCCGGCCTGTCGGTCGAGGCCACGGTGCACCTGGCGGACCCGGTCGCGCCGGCCGCACGCCGCGCCCGGCCCGGCGCCGCCCTCGTCAGCGAGGCCCTGCCCCGATGAGCGCCGCCGCGGCGATGCGCGGGCCCGAGGCCAAGGCCAGCGCGCGCGACTGGCTCGCGGTGTTCGGCGCGATCCTCGGCGCGTTCACCGCCATCCTCGACATCCAGATCACCAACGCCTCGCTCTCCGACATCCAGGGCGCGCTCGGCGCCTCCACCGAGGAGGGCAGCTGGATCTCGACCGCCTACCTGATGGCCGAGATCATCGTGATCCCCCTCACCGGCTGGCTCTCCTCGGTGATCGGCCTGCGCCGGTACCTGTCGGTGAACACGATGCTGTTCACCGCCTTCTCGCTCGCCTGCGCGCTCTCGACCTCGCTCTCGCAGATGATCCTGTTCCGGGCCGGCCAGGGCTTCACCGGCGGCGTGCTGATCCCGACCGCGATCGTCATCGTGCGCACGCGCCTGTCGAGGAGCCAGCAGCCGATCGGCATCGCGATGTTCGGGCTGACCGCCACCTTCGCGCCGGCGATCGGCCCGACGGTGGGCGGCTGGCTCACCGACAACCTGTCCTGGCACTACATCTTCTACCTGAACCTGATCTTCGGCCCGCTCGCCGCCGCGATCCAGCTCGGCGCCTTCGACAGCGTGCCGGCGCGCTGGGCCGAGCTCCTGAAGGGCGACTGGATCGGCATCGGCCTGATGGCGACCGGCCTACCGGCGCTGACCTACGTGCTGGAGGAGGGCCAGCGGAAGGACTGGTTCGGCTCGCCCGTCATCGTCCAGGCGAGCTGGCTCGCGGTGGCCGGCATCGCCGGCTTCATCGTCCGCGAGCTCATGGCCGAGCGCCCCTTCATCAACCTGCGGGTGCTCGCCAACCGCTCGGTCGGCGGATCGTGCGTGCTGATGACGGTGCTCGGCGCGGTCTCGTTCGGCTCGATCTACATCATCCCGCTCTACTGCGCGCAGATCCAGGGCTACGACGCCCAGCAGATCGGCTACGTCGTGATGTGGTCCGGGCTGCCGCAGCTGCTGCTGTTCCCGATGATGCCGCTGATCATGCGCACCTTCGACGCCCGGCTGCTGGTGGTGACCGGCACGCTTTTCTTCATCGCGAGCTGCTGGATCAACGTCGGGCTGACCCACGACGTCGGCGCGGACCAGCTGATCCTGCCGCAGCTCCTGCGCGCCGTCGGCCAGCCGCTGTTCACCATCCCGCTGTCGCAGCTCTCGACGGCGGGCCTCGCCCCCCGCGACACGGCGGACGCCTCGGCGCTGTCGAACATGATGCGCAACCTCGGTGGCTCGATCGGCATCGCGATGCTCTCGACGATGATCGACCGGCGCGAGCACATGCACTTCTCGGTGCTGGCCGAGGCGATCACCGTCAACGCCACGCGCACCCAGGAGCGCCTCGCGGCCATGGCCGCCGGCCTGCACGGGCACGTCGCCGACGCCGCGGCCGCGAAGGGCGCCGCCCTCGGCATGCTGGCGGCCCAGGTCCGGCGCGAGGCCGAGGTGATGGCCTATGCCGACGGGTTCTGGCTCGTCGGCGTCAGCCTCGTGCTGAGCCTCGGCGTCGTCGCGATCCTGAGGAAGCCGCAGCGCGCCTCGGGGCCGGTCGAGGCCCTCTGAGCCCGCGCCTGCGACGATCGTCCGTCTCAGTGGTGCCCGGCCATGTGACGGCCGATCGTCGCCACCTCGGCGGTGGCGGCCTGCGTCTCGTAGACGAGGCGGCCCTCCGACATCACCACGATGCGGTCGGACAGCTCCAGGATCTCGTCGAGGTCCTCGCTGATCAGCAGCACCGCGGCGCCGGCGTTGCGCGCGGCCACGATCCGGTTGCGGATCTCGGAGACCGCCGAGAAGTCGAGGCCGAAGCACGGGTTGACGACGATCAGGAGGTCGACCGGGTCGGTCAGCTCGCGGGCGAGCACCGCCCGCTGCACGTTGCCGCCGGACAGGGTGGCGATCGGCGCCTCGGACGAGGCGGTCTTCACCTTGAACCGCTCGATCAGGTCGCGCCCGCGCCGGGCCATCGCCCCCCGGTCGAGCCAGAAGGTCGGCTTGCCCGTCGGGTCGTCGCCGCGCCGGTCGAAGGCGCGAAAGCCCAGGTTCTCGACCACCGACATCCGCGGCGCGCAGGCGTTGCGCAGCGGCTCCTCCGGGATGAACCGCACCTTTCGCGCGCGGCTCTCGGCCCGCGTGCCGGCATAGGGCGCGCCGGCCACCACCACCCGGCCGCCGGTGGCGCGGACCTGGCCGCCGAGGACGTCGGCAAGCTCCTTCTGCCCGTTGCCCGAGACGCCGGCGATGCCGACGATCTCGCGGGCGCGAACGCTGAGCGCGTCGACGGCGATGTGGCGCAGGCCCGAGGCGTCGGTGGCGGTCACGCCCGCGATGCGCAGGATCTCGCGGGCTTCGTCGGGCTCGCCGAGGCGGGCGGCCGGCACGCGCACCTTGCGCTCGCCCATCATCATCGCCGCCATGTCGTCGCGGGACAGCGCGCCGACCGCGCCGCCGCCCACGAGCCGACCGCGCCGGAGCACGCTCAGGCTTCGGGCGAAGGTCTCGACCTCGCGGAACTTGTGGCTGATCATCAGCACGGTGAGGTCGCCGCGGTCGGCCATCGCGCGGAGCAGCCCCAGCACCTCCTCGGCCTCGCCCGGCGTCAGCACCGAGGTCGGCTCGTCGAGGATCAGGAACCGCGCCTCGAGGTAGAGCTGCTTGACGATCTCGAGCTTCTGCTTCTCGCCCGCCGCCAGCTCCGCCACCGGCCGGTCGAGGTTCAGCCGGAACGGCATGCCGGCCATGAAGGCGGACAGCCGCGCCCGCTCCCGGCCCCAGGCGATCACCGAGGGCGCGTCGGCGCGGCTGATGACGAGGTTCTCCGCCCCCGTGAGCGAGGGCACCAGCGTGAAGTGCTGGTAGACCATGCCGAGGCCGCGCGCCTGCGCGCCCTTCGGGTTGGTGATCTCGGCCTCGCGGCCGTCGACCAGCACCGTGCCGGCGCTCGGGGCGTAGAACCCCATCACGCACTTCACCAGCGTGGACTTGCCGGCGCCGTTCTCGCCGAGCAGCGCGTGGAAGCCGCCGGCCGCGATCTTCATCGACACGTCGTCGAGGGCGGCGAAGGCGCCGAAGCGCTTCGTCATGCCGACGGTCTCGACGCCGATGGCGCGGGGGGGGCCCGGGGCCGGGGCCGAGGGAGGAGACGCGAGCGGTGACGACGTCATGGGCGGCCTCTCACGGCGCTTCGGCGATGATCGCGACGGGGCCGCCGCCATCCGGCCCCTGATGCTCGGCGCCGCCCGAGACGTAGAGCTCGGCATGGCCGACGAGGCCGGCGAGCACCCCGCCGACGAAGCCGCGGGCGTGCCGCGTCGCGGCGTGGTCGGAATCGGTGAGCATGGTGGTGCGAAGCCCGCGTAGGCGCCCGTCGGACGGGGCCTCGGCCTTGGCGAGCAGCGCGACCAGCCGCGCGCGCTGCGCCGGCGCCAGCTGTCCGGCGGTGCCGAGGCCGAGGCGGGCGAGGGCGGCCCGCACGGGCTCGACGTCCAGGGCGTCGGCCATGGTGGCGTGGTCGATCCGCAGCGGGCCGGACCAGCCGGCGCCGCGCCCGAGCACCACGATCTCGTGGCCCATCAGCTCGATCCCGGCCGAGGCCGAGGCGCGCGACGAGGCGAGCGAAAAGTCCCGGCCGATCGCGGCCTCCTCCAGCGCGCCGACCTCGCCGAGCGCCGCGGCGATGCCGAGGGAGGCGGCCGCGCGCGAGAGGCCCATGGATTTCAGCGTGTCGGCGGTGGCGCAGTCCGCGTCGCGGCCGCGCGCCGCGGCGATCCGCTCCGAGGTGAGGAGCGGGCACTTCACCTGGACGAAGTGCACCTCGTCCGGATCGACGATCCCGGCCGCGCGCATCGCCGCGCGCACGCCGTCGGCCACCGACGCGACCTGGGCCAGGCGCCCGACCTGCTCGGGCCGGAGGTCGGCGGTGTGGGCGTGGCCGATGGCGAGCGCGCCGGGCACGGCGGCCTCGTCGGCCTCGCGCACCTCGAACACGGTGACGTGCGGGGACAGGCCGCCCTCGGTCCCGCCCGACATGACGAGGCAGACCCGCTCGGCGGCCTCCGGGCCGGCGTGCCGACCCAGCAGGTCGCGCAGGGCGCGGGCGGCGAGCCCCCGGGTCCAGTCGTTGACCAGGCCGTTGCCCTCGGTCTTGCCGAAGATCGCGACGATCGCGCCCGGCACGATCCGGCCCTCCGCGATCGCGCGTTCCAGGCCGGAGACGTCGTCCGGGGCGGCGGTGGCGATGCGGTGGACGACGGCGCGGCGGGTGCTCATGCGGCGGCGAGCGCGGCGATGACGGCGTCGGTGTCGGAGACCGCGCCGAACACCCCGCCCTGCATCGTCACCATGCGAAGCGCCGCCGCGTGGTTCTCCGGATCGGTGGCGCCGCAGGCGTCGCCCAGCACCACGCATTCGAAGCCGCGGTCGTTGGCCTCCCGCATGGTGGTGGAGACGCAGACATCGGTGGTGATGCCGGTGAGCACGAGGTTGCGGATGCCGCGGGTGCGCAGGATCAGCTCGAGGTCGGTGGCGCAGAACGAGCCCTTGCCGGGCTTGTCGATCACCACCTCGCCGGGGAGCGGCGCGAGCTCCGGGATGATCTCCCAGCCGGGCTCGCCGCGGACCAGGATCTTGCCGCAGGGCCCGGGGTCGCCGATGCCGGCGCCGATCCGGCGCGAGCGCCAGCGCTTGTTCTCCGGCAGGTCGGAGAGGTCGGGCCGGTGGCCCTCGCGGGTGTGGATGATCGTGTAGCCGGCCCCGCGCATCGCGGCGAGCAGGCGGGCGATCGGCGCGATCGGCGCGCGGGTCAGCGACAGGTCGTAGCCCATCGCGTCGACGTAGCCGCCGTCGCCGCAGAAATCGATCTGCATGTCGATGATGACGAGCGCCGTGTTCCCCGGCCGCAGGTCGCCGTCGTAGGGCCACGGGTAGGGCTCGGCGGCGACAATGCCGGTGGGCGAGGACGTCGTGCTCATGCGGCCTCGCCCTGTCGGCTTGACGAACGAATGTCCGCTGACGGAGATCGTCGTGACGTGCGCTCGATTCGGAATGCCGCGAACGAGCGCGGGACGAGTATTGCCCTTCGCCGCACGCGCTCTTCCCTCCCCCCTCTGCGGGGGAGGGTGGGCCTCGCGTCAGCGAGGGTCGGGAGAGGGGAGCGACCTCTCCGGATACGGCGCTCCCCTCTCCCCCCCTGCTCCGCAGGGTACCCTCCCCCGCAGAGGGGGGAGGGAGAACGCCTGGCGGCCAAATCGCCGACGGATTTCCTAGCTGATACGATTCGCGAGACGACCGAGGCCGGCGGGGAGATCGAGGTCATCCGCATCATCTCCGCCCGCAAGGCCGATCGTTCGGAAAGGCGACGCTATGAACACGAAGCTGGTCAGCTACGAGATCGACCTCGCCAATCCGCCGACGCTGAGCGAGGCGCAGACGGCGGAGCCGGAGGCCCTTGCGGCGAAGCCGGACGCGGAGATCGACCACAGCGACATCCCGACCCTGACGGAGGCGTTCTAGCAGAACGCCGTGCGCAACCCGTTCTACCGCCCGGTCAAGACCTCGACGACGGTGCGGATCGATGCCGACGTGCTGGCCTGGCTGCGGGCGCCCGGGCGCGGCTACCAGACCCGCATCAACGCGATCCTGCGCCGCGAGATGCTGGCGGCGTTGAGGAAGGGCTGAGGCCCTCACTCCGCCGCCTCACGCGCGGCCGGCGCCTGGCCGGCGCCGTAGGAGCGGGTCGGCGCGACGAAGCCGCAGGACGTGCCGTCCACGACCTTCACCTGATCCTCCCACGGCAGCCTGTACCGGCCGGCGGCGAGGTCGTGCATGTAGGTGTAGGGGCAGTCCTGCGCGCCGCCCTTCACCGCCGTGCAGCCGCGGTGGCCGAGCTGGTAGATGTTGTTCTCGACGCCCCAGTGGATCCGCGCCTCGCGCACGAGGTCGGGCCGGACCTCGGCGGTGATGATCTCGTCGACGCGGCCGGTGGTGCCGTGGGCGAGGATCGCCCCGTCGAAGTTGCAGACCATGCCCTCGCCCATCGAGTCGAAGGTGCCGTCCGAGCCGCACAGGCAGACGTTGGCGGTGACCATCAGGTTGCAGAAGGCGTTCGACTGGTTGGTGAAGCGCCAGGATTCGCGGATCGGCGCGGTGTAGCCGGCCGTGCGGATCATGATCTCGGCGCCCTTGTAGGCGCATTCGCGCGCCATCTCCGGGAACATCCCGTCGTGGCAGATGATCAGGGCGAGCTTGGCGCCCTTCGGCCCGTCGATCACCGGGATGCCGAGGTCGCCGGGCTCCCACGGCTCCACCGGCACCCAGGGGTGCATCTTGCGATAGTACAGCTTCACGTCGCCGGCATCGTCGATGATCAGGCCGGTGTTGTAGGGCGCGCCGTGCGGGTTGAGCTCCATGATGGAGAAGCAGCCCCAGATCCGGTTGTCGACGCAGGCCTTGCGGAAGGCGGCGACCTCCGGCCCGTCCATCCGGCACATCAGCTCCGGCCGGGTGTCCATCGACAGGCCGTGGAGCGCGTATTCGGGAAACACCACGAGATCCATGCTCGCCATGTTGGCCCGCGCCTTGGCGACCATCGCGACGACCCGGTCGGCCTGCGCGCCCAGGTCGGCCGGCGTCTCGACCTTCGGCAGCTTCAGCTGGACGAGGCCGACGACGACGCCGTTCGGGGATTTGTTCAGCCCACCGAGACCGTTCATGCGAAACCTTATTTCGAGAGGGAGAGCTCGCCCGGCGCGCCGGCCAGCGCCCGGTCGGGCGACGAGGTGGCGATCAGCAGGGCCAGGGTGAGGACGTAGGGTGCGGCGTAGTACAGGTAGTAGCCCTGCGTGACGCCGACCGATTGCAGCGCCGGCCCGAGCGCCCCGGCGCCGCCGAACAGCAGGGCGGCCGCGAAGCACGCAAGCGGGTTCCAGCGGGCGAAGATCACCAGCGCCACCGCCATCAGCCCCTGGCCCGAGGAGATCCCCTCGTTCCACGAGCCCGGATAGTACAGCGACAGGTAGGCGCCGCCGATCCCGGCGAGCACGCCGCCGGCGGCGGTCGCGAAGAGCCTCACGCGGTCGACGTCGTAGCCCATGGCACGCGCCGCGTCGGCGCTGTCGCCGACGACGCGCACGATCAGCCCGGCCTTGGTGTTGCGGAACGCCCACCACAGGAACACCGCGAGCGCGGCGCCGACGAGGAACAGCACGTTGACGCGCAGCGCCGCCTGGATCTGCGGCACGTCCGACCAGAACCCGAACGGGATCGCCGGAAGCGGCGGCGCCGAGGGCTGGATGAAGGCCTTGCCGAAGAAGAAGGCCAGCCCGGTGCCGAACAGCATCAGGGCGATGCCGACCGCCACGTCGTTGACCCGCGGCAGGCGGCAGACGAACCCGTGCAGAAGCCCGAAGGCACCGCCGGCGAGCCCCGCCACCGCGACGCCGGCCCAGGGCGAGCCGGTGAGCACCGCGGTGGCGTAGGCCGACATCGCGCCGAACACGAGGGTGCCCTCGAGGCCGAGGTTGATCCGCCCCGAGCGCTCGGTGATGGTCTCGCCGAGGCTGACGAACAGGAACGGCGTCGAGACGCGGATCGCGCCGCCGACCACCGCGATCAGGACGCTCCAGAGCCCGAGATCGCCGCTCATCGCCCGCCCTCCGCCGCGCTCATGCGGGCGCTCATGCGGGCGCTCCCGCCGGCAGCGCGGCGGCGGCGCGCTTGGTGGCCCACAGGTGCGGGCTGAACAGGTGCAGGCGCCCGTAGAGCGTCTCGCTAGCGAGCACCACGAGGAACAGCAGCCCCTCCAGCACCAGCACGGTGGCGTCGGGCAGCTGCATCCGGCGCTGGATCAGCCCGCTCGACGCCTCGATCCCGCCGAGCAGGAACGCGACCGGCATGATCGCGATCGGGTTCTGGCGGGCGAGGAAGGCGACGAGGATGCCGGTGTAGCCGTAGCCGGCGGCCAGCGTGCCGTTGGCGGTGCCCTGAACCGCGACCACCTCGAAGAACCCGGCGAGCGCCGCGAAGGCGCCGCCGAGGGCGGTGAAGCCGACGATCAGCCGCCCGACCGGCAGACCCTGGATCTGCGCCGCGCGCACGTTGCCGCCGGCGATCCGCGCGGCGAAGCCCAGCGTCGTGCGGTCCATCAGCACGTAGGCGACGAGGCAGGATAGGACGCCGACGCCGAGGCCCCAATGCACCCCGATCCCCGGCATCGGCGCGAGCATGAAGGCGTCGCCGACGGGCAGCGTCGAGGGCTTGTTGAGGCTCGCCGGATCGCGCAGCCAGCCCTCGATCAGGTGGTTGGAGAGCGCGATGGCGATGTAGGACAGCAGCAGGCTCGAGATCGTGGCGTTGACGCCGCGATAGGCCTGCAGAAACCCGACGGCGCCGATCCAGACCGCGCCGACCAGCGCCGCGGCGAGCGCCATCAAGGGGATCGCGAGACCGGGCGGAAGGGCGGCCAGCGGCTGGGCCGCGGCGGCGGCGCTGAGGCCGCCCAGCACGATCGCCCCCTCCCCGCCGATCACCACGAGGCCGAGGCGGGCGGGCAACGCGACGCAGAGCGCGGCGAACAGCAGGGGTGCGGCGCGCTGCAGGCTGTTGCCGAGCGCGAAGGACGAGCCGAAGCCGCCGCGATAGACGATGTCGACGAACTGGAGCGGCGACTTGCCCAAAGCCGCCAGGAACAGCCCGAACAGGACGAAGCCCGCGAGCGCCGCGCCGACCGGGATCAGGAACGCCTCCGAGCGCCGCGCCAGCCAGGCCCGGGCCTGAAGGCCGCGCGCCGGCGGATCCGCCGTCTCGACCGGTGCCACAGCGGCGTCCGCGACCATCCCGCACCTCCGAACCGGTTCCACCATCCTGCGACGCGTGCGGCAGGAAGCGTGCCAGCCCCGCAACCGGGCCGGTGCAAGCCTTCGCCGCCCCTTCCCTCCCCCCTCTGCGGGGGGAGGGAGAGCGTCGAACCGTGCCTCAGACCGAGCCCTTCACGCCCGCGACCAGGTAGTTCGTGCTTTCCAGCTCGGCCGCCTTCTCGGGGTAGCCCTTTCCGGCGGCGAGGATCTCCTTGCCGGCATTGTCCTTGAGCGGTCCCTTGATGATCTGGTAGCCGCCCTTCATCATCTCGGCCTTGACCGCGTCCGCGTTCTTGCGCGCCGCGTCGCTGACGCCCGGGCCGTAGGGGCTCATCTTGACGTAGCCGTCGGCGAGGCCGCCGCGGACGAAGTTCTCCGGCACCTTGCCGGCCTGCATCGCCTCGACGAAGCCCTTGTAGATCGGCAGCCAGTTCCACTCCGCCCCGGTGAGGTACTTCTGCGGCGCCAGCGGCGACTGGTCGACGTGGTAGCCGCAGACGAAGGCGCCCCGGCGGGCGGCGGTCTCCACCGTCACCTTCGGGCTGTCGACGTGGCAGGTGACGACGTCGGCGCCGCCGTCGATCAGCGCGTTCGTGGCCTCGGCCTCCTTGACCGCGAGCGACCACTCGCCGGTGAAGATCACCTGGCAGGTGATCGACGGGTCGACGCTCTGCGCGCCGAGCAGGAAGGCGTTGATGTTGTTGAGGACCTGCGGGATCGGCTTGGCGGCGACGAAGCCGAGCTTCTTCGACTTGGTGGCGTGCCCGGCGGCGATGCCGTTGAGGTACTGCCCCTGCGCGATGTAGCCGAAGTAGGAGCCGGCGTTCTTCGGGTCCTTGTCGGTCCACAGGCCGCCGCAGTGCCGGAACTGGATCTTGGGGTTCTTCTTGGCCTCGGCGACCATGTAGGGGCTGTAGTAGCCGAACGAGGTCGGGAGCAGCAGCGTCGCCCCGTCGAGGTTGATCATGCTCTCCATGGTCTTCTCGACCGCGTTGGTCTCGGGGACGCGCTCCTCCTCCGTGACCTCCAGGCCGGGCATGCCCTTCAGGGCCTTCGCGGCGAGGGCGTGGGCCTGGTTGTAGCCGTAATCGTCCTTCGGCCCGACATAGATGAAGCCGGCGGTGAGCGTGCCGGCGGCGCGCGCCCGCGAGAGGGGCGTCAGCGCGAGCGCGGCGGCGCCCCCGAGGAGGTGCCTGCGCGAAAGCGAATGATCTGCCAAGGCCGTCTGCTCCGTCCCGAATGCGGGGCGAAGTCTAGGCTTGGCCGCAACACCGGCGAAGCCGAGATTTTCGGCATCGTCGGCGTCGTTGCGGCTCAACGCGACGCCTGATCGACCTGGATCAGGCGCCTAAAATCAGTCCTGCCACTGCGAATCTTTTCGGCAAAGCTCGTGGCGGCGTTCGGACCGACCTCAGCGGCTGCGATAGGCCCGCGCGTCGCGGCCGTCGCGCAGCGAACCGGTGACGAGGCCGTCGTCGACCCCGTAGACGCTCCGCGCGTCGCCACGCGGGGTGCGGCCCGCGGCATCGAGGGCGTTCGGGATGGCGGCGCGGCCTTCGAGGCCGCCGGGCGCGAGCGCGGGCGGGATGCCGGCGGGCGCGTTGTAGCTCTGGGCGAAGGCGGTGGTGGACAGGGCGAGCCCGAGGGAGGCGGCGAGGATCAGGCGTGCGGTCATGGGAGGCATCCGAGGTTCGATCGGTCGGCGACCCCGTGGTCGCCGACGCTCTCGGACCTAGATTTTCACCAGACCTGCCTTTGGAAAGGGCCGTGAATGCTGAAGTTTTAGCCTGATTTCCAGGGAATACCCGCCGCGGGCGGATCGAACGGGCCGGCCCGGCCGAACTCTAAGATTAAAAGGCGCATTAAATCAAATACTTAACAGAGCAATCGGTCGCCGCTGCCCTGTTATTCGGCATCTGGCACGCTTCTTTCGCGGAGCGTGCGGTTCGGCACCCGGCCCGTCGCTGCGGGTGCCGGGCTAGCCCCGGCCGATGGTCGCCACGATCTGCCCGTGCGGCTCGTCGGTCGGCAGGAACACGGTGTTGGCGTTCGCAAGCCCGAACGGCGCCAGGTTGATCGGGATGTAGTGCTTGTTCGGCATGGCGAACCCGATCTCGCCGACCTCGGGAATCGCGGCCAGCACCGTCTCGCCCATCCGGTACATGCTGTCCTGCACGCCAAGGCTGTAGGTGGTGCCGAACACGGTGAGCAGGTGGGTGAGGATGTCGGCGTTGGCGGCGGCGTAATCGGCCGGCGGCCGCGTCCAGGTCCAGGTCGCGTCCATGGCGGTGGCGGCGATGCGGTCGGTGGTGTCGGGCAGGGTGCGGTAGCCGTCGTCGACGAAGTCGGACCAGCCCGATTGCGTGGTCTTCATGAAGGTGAAGTTGCGCAGGCCCGATTGCAGCGCGCGCGCGCCCCGGCTCGCGACGAGCCGGACGAAGCCGGTGCCGTTGGCGTCCAGCGTGAAGGTGTGGCCGTGCGGCTCGCCCGCGACGGCGTAGCGGAGCCAGCGCGTCTCCAGCCCCTCGATCGTGACCTCCTCGATCTGGGGATAGGTGTCGAGGAACACCGCCGCGACCGCCTCGACGAAGGCTTCCTTGTCGAGGGACAGGTTCTTGGCCGCGGTGACGTTGACGATGTTCTTGACGCTGTCGGTGGCGACGCAGGCGCGGTTGTCGCCCGCGGTCCAGGCGGCGTCGAAGGCGCCCTTCATCAGCACGGTGAGGGTGAGCTCGCGCGGGGTGTGGTGGTCGCCCTCGCGGGTCAACCGCATGACCCGGACGCGGCCCTTGCCGTAGGTCGAGGCGATGAGCGGCATGGAGGTCTCCGGTTCGGGTGGAGGTTCGTCGGAGCGTCTTCGCCGGATCGCGCGGACGGACGCGATCCCGCGACGGGCGTCAGTGCTCGGAGGCCGCGGCCTGGCGCAGGGCCGCGTCGCGGGCGTCGGCCGTGCTGCCGAGGCCGTTGAAGAACAGGTTGAGGACCACCGCGGCGATCGCGCAGAGCAGGATGCCGGATTCGAGCAGCGGATGCAGCGCGTGCGGCATCTGCTTGAAGAAGTTCGGCGCGACGAGCGGGATCATCCCGAAGCCGACCGAGACCGCGACGATGAACAGGTTGTTGCGGTTGCGGGCGAAGTCGACCGCGCCGAGGATGCGCGCCCCGGTGGCGCCGACCATGCCGAACATCACGAGGCCGGCGCCGCCGAGCACGCATTGCGGCACCGCCTCGACCAGGGCGGCGAGCTTCGGGATCAACCCGAGCCCGAGCATGATCACGCCGCCGACCACGGCGACGTAGCGGGTGCGCACGCCGGTGACGCCGACGAGGCCGATGTTCTGCGAGAACGAGGTGTAGGGAAACGTGTTGAACACGCCGCCGATGATCGTGCCGAGCCCGTCGCCGCGCAGGCCCTTGGTCAGGCGCCTCTCGTCGACCGGGTCGGCGCAGATCTCGGCGAGCGCCAGGAACATGCCGGTCGACTCGATCATCACCACGATCATCACGATGCACAGCGTCACCACCGAGACCGGATCGAAGGTCGGCAGCCCGAAGGCGAAGGGGCGCACCACGTCGAACCACCCGGCGGCGGCCACGTGCGAGAGGTCGACCAGCCCGAAGACGCCGGCCACGAGCGTGCCGACGACGATCCCGATCAGCACCGAGGCGGAGGCGACGAAGCTGGTGCCGTAGCGGGTGATCGCCAGGATCACGCAGAGCACGAAGGCGGCGATCCCGAGGAAGACCGGCGCGCCGTAGCTCGGGTTGCCGACCCCGCCGGCCGCCCAGTTCACGCCGACGCGCATCAGCGAGATGCCGATGACGAGGATGATCGTGCCGGTGACCACCGGCGGGAACAGCGGCAGCAGCCGCCCGACGAGCGGCGCCACCAGGAACGCGAACAGCCCGGCGGCGATCACCGCGCCGTAGATGCCGGTGAGCCCGATCTCCGGGCTCGCGCCCATGGCGATCATCGGCGTGACGGCGGCGAAGGTCACGCCCATCATCACCGGCATGCGGATGCCGATGCCGGGCAGGCCCCAGCTCTGCACCAGGGTGGCGAGGCCGCCGGCGAACAGGTCGGCGCTCACCAGCATCGCCACCTGCTCCGGCGCCAGCTTCAGGGCGCGCCCGACGATCAGCGGCACGGCGACGGCGCCGGCATACATCACCAGCACGTGCTGGAGGCCGAGGAGACCGAGCGCGAGGGCGCCGACCCGGGCGACCGGCGCGGTGGCGGGCCCGAGCGGCACCGGACCGCTCTCAGGCAGGACATCCGGGTGGGCCGTGCTCGACATCGGCGAACGCTCCAGCAGGCCGCCGGATCGGTCCGGCTGCCGAGGACAGATCCTCGCGCAAGGCATGTGCCAGCGCAGGCCCCGCAGGGGCGGGCGATCGCGCGGCCGACCCGCCCGACGGACGCGCCGCTTGGCCCGTTGCCTGCTACCCTCGGCCGCGAGACCCGACGCGCGAGGCCCGATGACGATTCCCCTGGCCGACCTGAACGCGATGGCGGAGGCCGACTTCGTCGCCGCCCTCGGCGCGGTGTTCGAGCACGCGCCCTGGGTGGCGCAGCGGGCGGCCGCCGCACGGCCCTTCGCCACCGTCGAGGCGCTGTACGGCGCGATGCGCGCCGCGGTGGAGACGGCGCCCGACACGGCGCGCCTCGCGCTGCTGGCGGGCCATCCCGAGCTGGCGGGCCGCGCGGCGCGCGACGGCGCCATCGCCCCCGATTCGATCGCCGAGCAGGCGGCGGCCGGGCTCGACCGGATGTCGGACGCGGAATACGCGCGCTTCGAAGCGCTCAACGGGGCCTACCGCGCGAAATTCTGCCTGCCCTTCATCCTGTGCGTCAAGCGGCACGGGCGCGCCGCGCTGCTCTCCGCCTTCGCGGCGCGTCTCGACTCCGACGCCGCGACCGAGCGGCGGACCGCCGAGGCCGAGGTCCTCCGCATCGCCGCGATCCGCCTGAACGCGCTGGTCTCCGGCGAGGGGCCGCTCAGGACGACGGGGCGGATCTCGACGCACGTGCTCGATACGGTGAGCGGGCGCCCGGCGGCCGGCGTCGCGGTGAGCCTCCACGAGATCGTCTCGGAGACCGAGACGGCCCTGGTGGCGCGGGCCGTGACCAATGCCGACGGGCGCACCGACGCGCCGCTCGTCGGCGGCCGGCCGGTGCCGATCGCGGTCTACGAGCTGCGCTTCGCCCTCGGCGACCATTACCGCCGGCTCGGGCTTTCGCTCGCCGAGCCGGCCTTCCTCGACGTCGTTCCGCTGCGCTTCGGCGTCGCGGAGCCGGAGGGGCACTACCACGTGCCGCTGGTGGCGACGCCGTGGAGCTTCCAGACCTATCGCGGAAGTTGAGCCGCACCGCGGAAAATCGTCTTCCTGGGGCGCACCGCGGCGGGGTTCGCGCGTTGTCGGCGCAGATCCCACGAGGAGCCGCCATGCTGCGTTCCGCCCAAGTCCTGATCCTCTCGCTCTGCCTCGGCTGCGGCCTGGCCGGCGCGGCCTCGGCCCAGTCCGTCGGCGCCCCCGCCGGGCGCGTCGCCGCGACCGCCCCGGGCGGCACGGTCGGCAAGGCCGGGGCGCGCAACCGGATGGAGGCGATCCGCAGCGGCGACGCCTACGGCCGGCGCCGGATGCGCCACCACCGCCGCCACCGGCGCTGAGCCGCCCGCGCCCCTCACGCGATCACGGAGAACCCATCGATGCGCCTCGCCACCCTCACGGCCCTGACCCTCGCCGCCGGCCTCGGCCTCGGCGGCTCCGCCTTCGCCCAGTCGACGGGCGCCCCTGCGGGGCTCGACCCCGCGACGGCGCCCGGCGGCACCGAAGGCCGCGCGGGCCCGCAGAACGAGATGAACGCCGTCCGCGACGGCGACGCGGTGGCGGTTCCGCCGCCGGCGGGCGACGTCACGACGGAGGCGCCGCCGCGCCGGGACGACGTGCCGCCGCAGCCCCGCTACTGAACCGGACGCGCGGGCGGCCCCCCGCTCGCGCGCCGGAGACGGCGGCCCGCTACTGCGGCAGCTTGTCGTCGATGCCCTTCACGTACCAGTTCATGCCGAGGATCATCGGGTCGGGCGCGTCCTCGCCCGCCTTCACCGCGACCGTGCCGTCCTGCTTCGTCACCGGGCCGGCGAAGGGGTGGACCTTGCCCGACGCGATGCCGGCCTTGGTCTCCTCGGCCATCGCCTTCACGTTGTCCGGCATGTTGGTGAAGGGCGCGAGCACGACCATGCCGTCCTTGATGCCGCCCCAGGTGTCGTGGCTCTTCCACGAGCCGTCGAGCACCGCCTTGGCCTCGCCGATCACGTAGCCGTCCCAGTCGTCGGTGATCGAGGTCAGCTGCGCCTTCGGGGCGAAGCGGAACTGGTCCGAGGACTGGCCGAAGGCGAGCTTGCCGGCCTTCTCGGCCTCCTGCAGCGGGGCCGCGGAATCGGTGTGCTGGGTCAGGATGTCGGCGCCCTGCGCGAGCAGGGCCTTGGCGGCCTCCGCCTCCTTGCCCGGGTCGAACCAGGTGTTCACCCAGACGATCTTGAGCTTGACGTTGGGGTTCACCGACTGCGCGCCCAGCATGAAGGCGTTGATGCCGCTCACCACCTCGGGGATCGGGAACGAGGCGATGTAGCCGACCGTGCCGGACTTCGAGAGCGTGCCGGCGATCTTCCCGCAGACGTAGCGGCCCTCGTAGAAGCGGGCCGAGTAGGTCGAGACGTTGGCGCTGCGCTTGTATCCCGTGGCGTGCTCGAACTTCACGGTGGGGAATTTCTTGGCGACCTTCAGGGTCGGCTCCATGAAGCCGAACGAGGTGGTGAAGATCAGCTTGGCGCCCGAGCGCGCCAGCTTCTCGATCGAGCGCTCGCTGTCGGCCTCGGGCACGCTCTCGAGAAACGTGGTCTCGACCTTGCCGGGCATCGCCGCCTCGAGCGCCTTGCGGCTGAGGTCGTGCTGGTAGGAATAGCCGTAATCGGCCACCGGGCCGACATAGACGAAGCCGACCTTGAGCTTGTCGTCGGCCCGCGCGGCGGGTGCGAGCAGAAGAGCCGCCAGGATGGCGCCGGTGATCGTCCGCATGGTCGTCGATGTCCCCAAGGTCGATACCCCCAACATGGCCCCCGCCTTCTAGCGGTGGGGCGTGAATTCGCGGCCCAGGGCGGCGGGCGCCAGCGAGCCGCCCTGGCGCCGCCCGAGGGACAGCAAGACCAGGGCCAGGATCGTCGCAACGTAGGGCAGCGCCGACAGCGCCTGCCCCGGCAGGCCGAGGCCCGCGGCCTGGGCGTGGAGCTGGAGCACCGTCGCGCCGCCGAACAGCAGCGCCCCGGCGGCCACCCGCAGCGGGCGCCACGAGGCGAACACCACCAGCGCCAGGGCGATCCAGCCGCGCCCGGCGGTCATCCCCGGCGACCAGAACGGGGTGTAGGCGAGCGACAGGTAGGCGCCGGCGAGCCCGGCGCAGGCGCCGCCGAACAGGACCGCGAGGACGCGGACCTTGCGCACCGGCAGGCCGAGCGCGTGCGTCGCGGTGTGGTCGTCGCCGATGGCGCGCAGCACCAGCCCGGCGCGGCTCCGGCCGAGGAACCACCACACCCCGAGCACCAGGGCGACCGCGACGTAGACGAAGGCGTCCTGCCCGAAGAGCAGGTCGCCGACGACCGGCAGGTCGCTCAGCCCCGCCACGTGGAGGTGGGGCGCCGGATCGCGCTTCATCCCGACGTAGCCGGTGCCGACAAGGCCCGAGAGCCCGAGGCCGAGGATCGTCAGGGCGAGGCCCGAGGCGACCTGGTTGGCGGCGAGCCCGACCGTGAGGATCGCGAACAGCCCCGACAGCGCGAGCCCGGCGCCGGCGCCGCCGAGCGCGCCGGCGAGCGTCGAGCCCGTCTCGGTGGCGACCGCGAAGCCGGCGGCGGCGCCGAGCACCATCATTCCCTCGGTGCCGAGGTTGAGCACCCCGGAGCGCTCCGCCACCAGCTCGCCGATCGCGGCCAGGATCAGGGGCGTGGCCGCGGTCAGCACGGTGACGAGCACCATCTGGACGATGTCGAGGGTCATGGCCGCCTTCTCACCATGCCCGGCGCCTCACGCGGTCCGCCGGGGGCCGCCCGGCACGAGCCGGACGCGGTAGCGGGCGAGCACGTCCGCCCCGAGCACGAAGGCGAGCAGCAGCCCCTGGAACGCGCGGGTGAGGTCGAGCGGCAGCTTCAGGTCGATCTGGGCCGACTCGCCGCCGATCGTGGTCAGCGCGATCACCCCGGCGGCGACCAGGATTCCCGGGGGGGACAGCCGCCCGAGGAAAGCGACGATGATCGCGGTGAAGCCGTAGCCCGGCGAGATCGTCGGCTGCAGCTGGCCGATCTTGCCGGCCACCTCGCAGATGCCGGCGAGCCCAGCCGCCGCCCCCGAGATCGCGAAGACGGCGAGCGTCAGGCGGGCGTCGCTGAAGCCCGCGAACCGCGCCGCGCGCGGCGCGGCGCCGACGACGCGGACCTCGAAGCCGAACAGCGTCCGGGCGAGGACGAGCGTCGCGACGATCACGGCAGCGAGCGCGATCAGCACGCCGGCATGCAGCGTGTCGCCCTCCATCAGGTAGGGCAGCCGCGCCGCCGGATCGAACGGCACGCTCTGCGGGAAGTTGAAGCCCGCCGGATCGCGCAACGGCCCGCGGGCCATGTAGTCGAGCAGCAGCTCCGCGACGTAGACCAGCATCAGGCTGGTCAGGATCTCCGAAACGCCGAGGCGGACCTTCAGGAGCGCCGGGAGCATCGCGTAGGCGAGGCCCGCCAGCGTGCCGGCGGCCAGCATCGTCGGCAGGATCCAGGCCGTGAAGCCCTCCGCCCCTTGCGTCGCGACGCCGATCCAGCCGCCGGCCAGGCCGCCGACCACGAACTGGCCCTCGGCGCCGATGTTCCACAGGCTCGCCCGGAAGCAGAAGGCCAGCCCCGTGGCGACCAGCGCCAGCGGCGCCGCCTTCAGCGCCACCTCCTGCAGCGACCACACCTCGCTCAGCGGGATGACGAAGTAGGTCGTGAACGCGGCCCCCGGCGCGACGCCGAGCAAAGCCACCGCGATCCCGCCGACGAGCACGGCGCCGGCGAAGGCGATGACCGGCGACAGCGCCGAGAGCACGGCCGAACGCCGGGCGCGCGGGCTCAGATCGAGGCGCATGGGAGGCTCTGAACAGTCGGAAAGAATCGCGGGCGGCTCCTCCCTCCCCCCTCTGCGGGGGAGGGCGGGCCTCGCGTCAGCGAGGGTCGGGAGAGGGGAGCGACGGTGCCGGACGCGGCGCTCCCCTCTCCCCCCCTGCTGCGCAGGGTACCCTCCCCCGCTTCAGGGGGAGGGAAGAACGCCGCAGCTTCACGCATGCGATCCGCCCATCAGCAAGCCCACCGCCTCGCGGGTCGTCTCGCCCGCCGGGACCGGCTCGGAGAGGGTGCCGGAATGCAGCACCGCGATCCGGCTCGCGATCTCGAACAGCTCGTCGAGGTCCTGGCTGATCACCAGCAGCGCGGCGCCGCGGGCGGCGAGATCGATCAGCGCCTGGCGGATGCGGGCGGCGGCCGAGGCGTCGACGCCCCAGGTCGGCTGGTTGACCACCAGCACGCCGGGCTCCGCCTGGATCTCGCGCCCGACGACGAACTTCTGCAGGTTCCCGCCCGACAGGGTGCCGGCGGCGGGGTCAGGGCCGGCCTTGCGCACGTCGAAGGCCGCGATCACGGCGGCCGCGAGCGCGCGTGCCGCCCCGCGCCGGAGCAGGCCGAAGCGCGCGAGCGGCGCGGTGGCGTGGCGCGAGAGCACCGCGTTCTCGGACAGGCTCATGCCCGGGGCGGCCGCGTGGCCGTTGCGCTCCTCGGGCACGAAGGCCGCGCCGCGCCGGCGCCGCGCGTTGATGTCGAGCCGCCCGACGGCCGCGCCGTCGACGACGACCGCCTCGGCCCGCGCCGCGGCGGTCTCGCCGGAGAGCGCGGAGAAGAACTCCGCCTGCCCGTTGCCGGCGACGCCGGCCACGCCGAGGATCTCGCCGCCCCGGACGGTGAGGCGGATGTCGGCGAGCGCGGTGCCGTGCAGGCCGGGCGCCGGCAGGGACAGGCGATCGAGGACGAGGCGCGGCGGGCCGAGCGCGGCGCCGGCGCGGCCGGTCACCGCGCCGACCTGCGCCCCGACCATCAGGGCCGCGAGCGAGCGGGCGCTCTCCCCCTGCGGATCGCAGGCGCCGACGACGCGCCCGTGGCGCAGGATGGTGGCGCGGGTGCACAGGCGCCGCACCTCGTCGAGCCGGTGCGAGATGTAGAGCAGCGCCCGGCCCTCGTCGCGCAGCCGCTCCAGCACCGAGAACAGCTGCTCCGCCTCGCCCGGCGTCAGCACCGAGGTCGGCTCGTCGAGGATGACGAGGCGCGGGTCCTGCAGCAGGCAGCGCACGATCTCGATGCGCTGGCGCTCCCCGGCCGAGAGCGACCAGACCGGCCGGGCGGGATCGAGGTGCAGGCCGTAGGCCGCCCCGAGCGCGGCGATCCGCTCGGCGAGCGCCCTGCCCGAGAGGGTCTTCGGCATGACAAGGGCGATGTTCTCGGCCACCGTCAGGTTCTCGCAGAGCGAGAAGTGCTGGAACACCATCCCGATGCCGATGGCGCGCGCCGCCTCGGGGTCGGGCAGCTGCACGATGTCGCCCTTGTGGGTGACGACGCCCTCCGTCGGCTCCAGCAGCCCGTAGAGGATCTTCATCAGGGTCGACTTGCCGGCGCCGTTCTCGCCGAGCAGCGCGTGGATCTCGCCGGCGCGGATCTCGAGGTCGACGCCGTCGTTGGCCTTGAAGTCGCCGAAGCGCTTGACGATGCCGTAGGCCCCGTAGAGCGGCGCGGTGCCGGCGGCGGGCGACGGCACGGCCGCCATCAGGCGCCGCCGAGGAGGCTGAGGGCGAGCCGGCCGTGGTCCTCGCGCAGCTTCCGCGTGTCCATGCCGACGGGGTTTCCGTCGACCACCCGCCACCGGCCCGCGACCATCACCCGGTCGGCGCGGTGCGCGCCGCACAGCACGAGCGCGGCCAGCGGATCGTGCGCGCCGGAGAAGCGCAGCGCGTCGAGGGTGAACAGCGCAAGGTCGGCCTCGCGGCCCGGCTCGATCCGGCCGATGTCGTCGCGCCCGAGGCAGCGGGCCGAGCCCTCGGTCGCCCAGCGCAGGGCGTCGAGATGCGTCACCGCTTCGGCGCCGTAGGTCAGGCGGTTGATCATCAGGGCGTGGCGCACGCCCTCCATCAGGTTGGAGCTGTCGTTCGAGGCCGAGCCGTCGACGCCGAGGCCCACCGGCGCGCCCGCCGCCTCCAGCTCGCAGGTGCGGCACTGGCCCGAGGCCAGCGTCATGTTCGAGGTCGGGCAGTGGCAGACGCCGACGCCGGCCTTGCCGAGCCGGCGCACCTCGTCGTCGTTGAAGTGGATGCCGTGCGCGAGCCAGGCCCGCGGGCTCATCCAGCCGACCTCCTCGAGGTAGTCGACCGGCCGCTGGCCGAACATCTCCAGGCAGTAGGCGTCCTCGTCCAGCGTCTCGCCGAGATGGGTGTGGAGCTGGCAGTCGTGGCGGTCGGCGAGCGCCGCGCTCTCGCGCATCAGCCGCTTGGTGACGTTGAAGGGCGAGCACGGCGCCAGCCCGATCCGCACCATCGCGCCGGGCTTCGCGTCGTGGAACAGGTTCAGCACCCGCTCGCTGTCGGCGAGGATGGTGTCGTCGTCCTGCGTCAGGCATTCGGGCGGCAGGCCGCCGTCCTTCTCCGACAGGCTCATCGAGCCGCGGGTGACGAAGGCACGGATGCCGAGGCTGCGCGCCTCGTCGACCTGCACGTCGACGGAATCCTCGAGCCCCTTCGGGTAGAGGTAGTGGTGGTCCCCCGCCGTGGTGCAGCCGGAGAGCAGCAGCTCGGTGTAGGCGAGCCGCGTCGCGAGCCGGAACGCATCGGGGGTGATCTTGTCCCAGACCGTGTAGAGCGCCTTCAGCCACGGGAACAGCGGCTTGTTGATCGCCAGCGGGTGGGCCCGCGTCAGCGTCTGGAAGAAGTGGTGGTGGGTGTTGATCAGCCCGGGGATGACGACGTGGCGCGACGCGTCGAAGGTCTCGTCCACCGGCGCGGCGGGCTGCGCGCCGGCCGCCACGCGCTCGACGATGCGGCTGCCCTCGACCACGATGCCGCCGCCGGCGCCCTCGGCGAGGATCGCCAGCGGATTGCGAATCCACAGGCGCCGGAGCGTTTCGTCCCCTCGGGGCCTGGCGTCGGATCCCGTCATGCCGTCTCCCATCCCGTCACGGTCGTGCGATCGGCGATCCAACCGGCGATCAGAAGATGTGGAACGCGACGCCGGCGAGGAAGCTCTTCTCTTCCGTGCCCTTGAACGTCGCCGTCTCGACGTTGCCGAACTTGTTCAGCCAGTACTGGAAGCCGATGAAGGCGTCGACCTTGTTGGGCTGGTCGTAGATCAGCTTGCCCACGTCGAGCACCAGGTTGGTGCGCGACAGGAATTCGAGGCCGCGCTTCGGGTTGAAGGCGAAGTCGGCCACGTTCTGCACGCCGCGGCCCTTGGGCAGCACGATGTTGTTGAAGCCGGTCAGGCTCAGCGGCAGGTTGGTGAAGGCGAGGGGGAAATTGTAGACCACCTCGAATTCAGGCACCACGTCGAAGCTCTGGTCGCGATCGGGCTGCAGGTTGAAGCCGTTGCGGTTCCACTCCTTGTAGGCGTGGACCGACAGGTTCAGGAACCCGGCCGGCACGTCGAAGGAGAAGTTGAGGCCGCCGACCACGTCGCGCTTCTTCGAGCCGAACGCGTCGTTCTGCGAGTTCGCGTCGAAGCCGAAGGCGAGGGAGATGTCCTTGACGATGCCCGGCAGCGTGAACGCCTTGGAGTTGGTCAGCGCGTTGAGGCTCAGGGTGCCGCGATAGAGGCCGTAGGCTTCGGTGTTGCCGTAATCGGCGAAGAACGGCGCGCCGACGCTGCCGGGCGGGTTCGTGGTGCCGGCCGGGAATTGCGACCCCGACTTGAGGATGTCGAGCGAGAAGAAGTTCGTGCCGTAGGCCCAGGCGTCGGCATGCGAGATGTTGTAGATCTGCTTGGGCGCCTCGCGGCTGACGAACGAGCCGTCGGCCTTCTGGATCTGGACGCCCGGCGACACGGTCGGGAACTGGTAGCGATAGCTGAACTGCGTGTCGGCGAAGAGGAAGAACGGCGCTTCCTTGGCCGGCGCCTCGACGGGCGCCTTGTCCTTCTTCGCGTCGAGATCGGCCGCCGCGCCGTATCCCACCAGACCGAGCGACATGGCCGCTGCAACGAGTCCCCGAGCGATCATGTCTGCCCTCTCCGTGCCGAAAATCCGGTGAGCAGGCAGCAACCGATATGCCAGCGCGTGCCACCTGGGCGAGAGGCGGCGGCCGAGTCATAATTCGGCAACAGGTTTGCCGGCCGAGCGCAGGCGCCCGCTCCGACGGGTGCGGCGGCGGCGACCCTGAAACGCGCGACGCGGCGGCCGGGCTCCCACCTCCGGCGGCGCGTCGTCCGCCGACGAACGCGCCACCGCCCATGACGTCGGCAGCATGCGCACAACATTCGAGCAATGTCGGGCAGTATTTGCGGATGCATTCCGCGCCATCGCCCGACATCGTCGCGTCGTGCGCCGCCGAGCCGGCCGCAGGACGGGAGATTCGCGCCGATGGTGACCGTGGATGCCGAGCCGGGCCCGCTGGCGATCGACCTGGCGACGACGGCGCTGGTGATCATCGACATGCAGCGCGATTTCCTGGAGCCCGGCGGCTTCGGCGAGAGCCTCGGCAACGACGTCTCGCTGCTCGCCGCCGCCGTGCCGCCGGCGCAGGCGCTGCTGGCGGCGGCGCGGCGGGCCGGCCTCCTCGTGGTCCACACCCGCGAAGGGCATCGCCCCGACCTGTCGGACGCGCCCGCCGCCAAGATCGCCCGCGGCACGCCGTCCGCCCGCATCGGCGCGCCCGGGCCGATGGGGCGCATCCTGATCCGCGGCGAGCCCGGCCACGACATCGTCGCCGACCTCGCGCCCGCTCCCGGCGAGCCGGTGGTCGACAAGCCGGGCAAGGGCGCGTTCTACGCCACCGACCTGGCCGAGATCCTGGCCGCGCGCAGCGTCGCCACGCTGCTCGTCTGCGGCGTCACCACCGAGGTCTGCGTCCACACCACCGTGCGCGAGGCCAACGACCGCGGCTACCGCTGCCTCGTGGTGTCGGATGCCTGCGGCTCGTACATCCCGGCCTTCCACGCGGCCGGCCTCGCGATGATCGTGGCGCAGGGCGGCATCTTCGGATGGGTGTCGGATTCGCACCGCGTCGTCGCCGCGATCGCCGCCGGCCGCACCGCGTGATCGACCACGCCCCGAGCCGCCAAGCTTGGCCCGGTTATTGCCCGGCGAGCGCGACTGATGGAGCAGGAGTTCGTTGGATGCGTACGGTCTTGGCAAGCACCCTGTGTCTCGCGTTGCTGACGACGTCGGGCCTCGCGCAATCCTACACCGCGCCCGCGCCGACCGACGTCCCGTCGAGCGGCACGAAGAGCCTCAACAAGGCCGACCGCAAGATCGCCTGCACCCAGGAAGCCGACCGCCGCAACATGCGCGGCCTGAGCCGGCAGCAATATCGCGCCGCCTGCCGCAACCGCCCGATCCCGCGGGGCTGAGCGGCCGCGCCTTGCCGAGCGGGCGATCGGGTTCTATCCGCGCCGGGCCGTGACCGATCCACGCCCGAAGCGAGTGCCCCGGTGGACGCCCCGACACGCTACGCGCTCTACGTCACGCCGGAGCCCGGATCGGCGCTCGCCGCCTTCGGCGAGGCGGTCCTCGGCGATGCGCCCCTGCCCGGATGGGACGCGGCCGCGCGCGCGGCGCTCGCCGCCGTCACCGCGGCGCCGCGGGTCTACGGCTTCCACGCGACGCTGAAGGCGCCGATGCGCCTCGCCGCTGGCCGGACCGAGGGCGACCTCCTCGCCGCCTGCGCGGCGCTGGCGCAGCCCCGCGCGCCCCTGGCGGTCGGGCCCCTCGCGGTGACCCTGCTCGGGGACTTCGTCGCCCTGGTGCCCACCGCGCCGCCGCCCGGGCTCGGCCTGCTCGCGGCCGAGTGCGTCGCCGCCCTCGACCCGTTCCGGGCCGGCCTCACCCCGGCGGAGCGGGCGCGCCGCCAGCCGGAGCGCCTCGACGCGCGCGGCCGCGCGCTCCTCGACCGCTGGGGCTATCCCCACGTCTTCGAGGCCTTCCGCTTCCACATGACCCTGACCGGCCGCCTCGCCGGCGACGCCCGCGAAACCTGGCGCGCCCGCCTCGCGGCGGCCTGCCCGCCGACGTCGCTGACGATCGACGCGATCACGCTGCTGCGCCAGGACGGCGCGGCGCCGTTCCGCCTCCTGCGCCGGATCCCGTTCAGGCCTGCACCGGCCTCGCCTTGAGCACCCTTCATCGGGTGGATGAGCGGTCCCGGCGGCGAAAGGTTTCCCTGCCGCCTGCCTGTCCGAGCATCGGCAAACGGCTTCAGAACGCCCTCAGCCGAAACTTTTGGATCTTGCTGTCGTCCTTGCTCCTTGCCGCCTGCACCTCCCGGTAAAACCCGAGAAAGGACGAGCCCGCGATCAAGCTGATACGGTCGCTTCCCCAGCCGTGACTCGGATCCGACAGCTTCGAACGGATCGACCGGAACTTGCCGGTGTAGGTCTCAGGGGAGGCATCGGTGCCCTCCAAGGTCACGAGGGCTTCGGCTTTCCGATTGGCGAGACGCCCCTCGATGCGCACGTCGGGAGAATAGCCTGGGGCACCCGGTTTCAGATGCGCGAAGAATCGGTTGGCCGACAGCGTGACGGCGGCGTCTCCTTCCACCGTCACCCAGCCCTTCTCGGTCGGCGTTACCCAAGTCCAGTGCCACGGTGCGTCCTCGGCATTCGCCGCGGCGGCGCGGCCGAGCACCAGGGCGGCGGCGAGGAAGCCTCCGATCGACGGGCGCGACAAAGCATCTCTTCCTGAAAAACTTTCAGGGATCGACGTTCGAGGCGATCGCTCCGCCTCCTTCGCATCCGAATCGAATAGCGCGCGTCGCAGGACCGCCGTCAGGGCGCTGGTTCGGAACATCGTGATCGTCATTCGACGGGAACGCGAATCGCGTGCACCGCCAGAGCGGTATATCCGACGACGGCGCCGAGCCAGACTAAAATCCTGCGCGCCGTCCGATCGGGCGCCTTCATCCCTTGGCACCGAAGGCCCATGATCCCGTCTCCGAAGCCGAGCGTCGGCGCGCGGGGCATGGGCTTTGCCGGAACGGCAGGATCGGCGCCCGTTCAGGACGAAACCGCGGGTTGCGGCGCGGCTGTCATCCTATCGTCGCGCGCGACGGGTCTACCGGCGCATCCCTCGCGGCGGACGGCACGCATGCTCATCGTCGATAGCCTCACGCGGCGCTACGGACCGCGCCTCGCGGTCGACCGGATCTCGCTGCGGATCGAGCCGGGCAGCTTCGTCGGGGTGATCGGGCGGTCGGGCGCCGGCAAGTCGACCTTCCTGCGCATGCTCAACCGCCTCGCCGAGCCCTCGGCCGGGCGGATCCTGTTCGACGGGCTCGACGTCACCGCGCTCCGGGGGCGCGACCTGCGCCGCTGGCGCGCCCGCTGCGCCATGGTGTTCCAGCAGTTCAACCTGGTCGGCCGCCTCGACGTGCTGACCAACGTGCTGATGGGGCGCCTCGCCCACGCCCCGAGCTACCGCGCGCTCCTGAAGCTGTGGTCGGCCGAGGACCGGGCGCGGGCGCTCGCGGCGCTCGAGGCGTTCGACATGGCGGGCTTTTCCGCCCACCCCGCCGACCAGCTCTCGGGCGGGCAGCAGCAGCGGGTCGCGATCGCCCGCGCGCTGGTGCAGGAGCCCGACATCATCCTCGCCGACGAGCCGGTGGCCTCGCTGGACCCGCGCAACATCAAGCTGGTGATGGATGCGCTCGCCGACGCCAACCGGCGCCTCGGCATCACCGTGCTGTGCAACCTGCACTCGCTCGACCTCGCCCGCGCCTATTGCGACCGGCTCGTCGGCCTCGCCGACGGCCGCGTGGTGTTCGACGGCGGCGCCTTCGACCTCACCGAGGACGTCGCCAAGCAGCTCTACGGCCTGGAGGCCGGCGAGGTGATGGACCGGGCGCCGAACGCGGTCGAGCCCGCCGCACTCGTCGCCTGACCCCGGACGAACCCCGTGCCACGCCCCTTCCCGGAGATGATGATGCTCGACCGTCGCACCCTCGTCGGCGCCCTCGCGGGCGGCCTGGCCGCGCTCGCCCTGCAGCCCGCCCTGGCTCAGGATTGGAAGGCGACGGTGCCCGAGATCACCCTCGGCGCGATTCCCGTCGAGAACGCCACGGGCACCACCGACCGCTACGCGCCGCTCGCCGCCTACCTCACCAAGGCGCTCGGGGTGCCGGTGAAGCTGCGGGTCGCCAACGACTACGCCGCGGTGATCGAGGGCCAGCGCGCCGGCAACATCCAGATCGCCTTCTACGGCCCGGCCTCGTTCGCCCGCGCGGTGATGACGGGGGTGAAGGTCGACCCGATCGTCAACCAGAAGCACGATAACGGCGCCTCGGGCTACTACTCGGTGCTCTACGTGCGCGCCGACAGCCCGTACCGGACGATCGCGGACCTGAAGGGCAGGAACCTCGCCCTGGTCGACCCGAACTCGACCTCCGGCAACCAGGCCCCGCGCTTCTTCCTCAACAAGAGCGGCCACGACGTCGACGCGCTGTTCGGCAAGACCGTCTACGCCGGCAGCCACGAGAACGCGGTGCTGGCGCTGACCCAGGGCACGGCCGACGCCGCCGCCAACCTGTGGAACTCCGAGACCGATTCCGTCGTCACCCGCATGGCCGCCAAGGGCATGCTGAAGAAGCCCGACGGCACGCCGCTGAGCCCGTCCGACTTCCGCATCGTCTTCAAGTCCGCGTTCCTGCCCGAGGGCCCGTTCGCGATGCTGTCGAGCCTGCCCGCCGACCTGAAGCGCAAGATCGTCGAGGCCTTCGTCGCTTTGCCGACCGCCGACAAGGCCGCCTTCGACCGCCTCTCCGACGGCAAGGACCTCGGCCTCACCCCCGTGACGCTGGAGGATTACCAGCCGATCATCGAGATGCTGAAGTTCAACGACGCGCAGCGCCGCAAGTCCTGATCCCGGGACCGGACGGGTCGCCGCCGTGAGCGGGCGGATCGCGCCGCTGCCGCCCGAGCGGGCGGCGGCCCTGGCCGAGGCCTACGGGCGCGCGGTCGCGTCGACCCGGCGGCGGAGCCTGGCATTCCTCGCGGTCGTCGCCGGGCTGCTGGTCCTGTCGGGCCTGATGGCCGAGGTGCGCCCGCTGGTGCTCGCCGACAACATCGGCAACCTCACCGCCTATCTCGGCCGCATCCTGCCGCACCTGACCCTCGCCGACCTGCGCGGCGACCTCGCCGAATGGTACTGGGGCCTGCCGAAATGGGCGGCGCTCCTCGGCGAGACCCTGCTGATGGCCTATCTCGGCACGCTGCTCGGCGGCGTCGGCGCCTTCCTGCTGTGCTTCGGCGCGGCCGCGAACCTCGCCCGCACCCGCGCCGGCCGCTTCCTGACGCGCCGCGCCCTCGAGGTCCTGCGCACGGTGCCCGAGATCGTGTTCGCCCTGCTCTTCGTCATCGCCTTCGGCCTCGGCCCGATGGTGGGCGTGCTGGCGCTCGCCCTCCACACCACGGGGGCGCTCGGCAAGCTGTTCTCCGAGGTGGTCGAGAACATCGACATGAGGCCGGTCGAGGGGCTGACCGCATCGGGCGCCTCGCGGATCCAGGCGATCCGCTTCGCGGTGCTGCCGCAGGTGCTGTCGAGCTTCGCCTCCTACGGGCTGCTCCGCTTCGAGATCAACGTGCGCGGCGCCGGGGTGATGGGCTTCGTCGGCGCCGGCGGCATCGGCCAGGAGCTGCTGGTGGCGATCCGCAACTTCTACGACGCGGACGTGAGCGCGATCCTCCTGATGATCGTCGCGACGGTGATGGCGATCGACCTCGGCACCGAGCGGCTGCGCCACCACCTCATCGGGGCGGAGGGCGCGCGATGAGCCGGCCGCCGCGTCCCGTGGACGTCGCCGCCCTGCGCCGGCGCCACCCCGACGCGTTCCGGACCGCGTGGGGCGCGCGGCTCGCGACGCTCGCGACCCTGGCCGCCCTCCTCGGGCTCGCGGCGTTCGCGATGGTGCGCCTCGACTTCTCGGCCACCCGCATCGTGTGCGGCCTCGGGCGGCTCGCCGAGTTCTCGCTGATGATGCTGCCGCCCTCGGCCGGCGGCCGCTTCCCCGATTTCCTGCACGCGCTCGGCGAGACCCTGGCCATCGCCTTCCTCGGGACGCTGGCCGCGGCACTGGTCGCCTTCCCGCTGGCGCTGCTCGCGGCCCGGAACGTGGTGCCGAACCCGTTCGCGCATTTCGCGGTACGCCGCGGCCTCGACGTGGTCCGCTCGGTCGACGTGCTGATCTGGGCGCTGGTCTGGATCAACGTCGTTGGGCTCGGCCCCTTCGCCGGCGCGCTGGCCATCGCCTGCTCCGACGTCGGGGCGCTCGGCAAGCTGTTCTCGGAGGCGGTCGAGACCGTCGATCGCCGCGACGGCGAGGGCGTCGCGGCCTCCGGCGGCGGCGCGCTCCACCGCATCCGCTTCGGCCTCGTGCCCGCCGTCCTGCCGGTGCTCGGCAGCCAGGTGCTGTACTTCTTCGAATCGAACACCCGATCGGCGACGATCATCGGCATCGTCGGCGCGGGCGGCATCGGCCAGTACCTGAGCGAGCTGATCCGGGTGCTCGAGCTGCAGCAGGTCGCCTGCCTCGTGCTGATGATCCTCGTCGCCGTGGCGGCGATCGACGCCGTGTCCGGCCGGCTGCGCCGGGCGCTGATCGGCGGGCCGGCGCGGTAGGCCGGGTGCCGCTTCCCTACAGAAAGCGGCCGGGGTCGAACGGCGCCAGCGGGATCTCGGGCGCCTCGCCGCCGACGAGCTGGGCGACGAGGCGCCCGGTGCGCGCCGATCCGACGAGGCCGACATGGCCGTGGCCGAAGGCGTAGACCACGTCCCCGGTGCGGCGGGCGCGGCCGATGCAGGGCCGCCCGTCCGGCATGCTCGGGCGATGGCCGAGCCACATCCGGATCCGCTCGGCCGGCACGGTCGCGGGCAGGTCCGGGAACATGCCGGTCAGGTGGTCGCGCAGGATCTCGGCGCGCTTCCAGTTCGGCGCCGCGTCGAGCCCGGCGAACTCGACCTGGCCCGCCGCGCGCAGGCCGCCGTCCATGGCGTTGACCACCATCTTGGCGTCCGAGGCCATCACCGGGGTGCGCGGCCCCGCCTCGGCGCCGGCGATCATCACGTGGTAGCCGCGCTCGCTCTCCAGCGGCAGCCGGTCGCCGAGGCTCGCGGTCAGCGCGCCCGAGCGGGCGCCGGCGGCGACCACCGCCCGGTCGCACGGGATCGCGCCGGCCTCGGTCTCCACCGCGACGAGCCGACCCGCGTCGAGGCGGAACCCGGTGGCGCGGGTGCGGGCGTAGGTCGCGCCGCGGGCGCGGGCGAGGTCGGCGAGCCCGGCGACGTAGCCGCCCGGGTCGCGGCAATGGCCCGCCTCCTCGACCATCACCCCGAAGGTGTAGCGGCGATGCAGGGTCGGCTCGCGCTGGCGCAGCTCGTCGGCCGAGAGCTCGAGCCATCGCACGCCGACCGCGCGGCGGATCGCCCAGGCCGCGGCGTCGGCCGCGAAGGCCGCCCGGTCGGGATAGACGTGCAGCAGGCCGCGCCGCTCGATCAGGTGGCCGAGGCCGGCCTCCTCGGCGAGGCCGGCATGGAGGCGGGGCGCATCCGCCAGCAGGGTGCGCATCGCCCGCGCCGTCTCGGTGATCTGCCGCCCGGTGCGCGCCGCCCAGATGTAGCGCGCCAGCCAGGGCAGCACCCGGGGCAGGTAGCGCCAGCGGATGGCCAGCGGCCCGAGCGGGTCGGCGAGGTAGGACGGCACGCGCTTCCAGATGCCGGGCTCCGCCGGCGGGATCACCGAGTGCGACGAGAGCCAGCCGGCATTGCCGTAGCTCGACGCCTGCTCCCCGCCGGGCACGCCCGGATCGACCACCGTGACGCGATGGCCGGCGCGCAGGCATTCGAGCGCGCTCACGGTCCCGACCGCCCCCGAACCGATGATCACGACGTGGCGGGCCGATGGCTCGGTCATGGGTTGCGTATCCTGCAGGGGGGCGCGTGCGCCTCGCATCCGGGGTCAGTAGTCAACCCGGGCACCTGCGAGCAACGCCGCCCTCGGCGGCCCTGCCCATGCCGGGGAGCATAGGGCGTCGCCTTGCGCCGCGACGCGCTTGCTTCGAAGGCTGCCGACGAGGGAAGGGAAATTCCTTACCTCAAGCGGCCGAGGCCGCGATGGGTCCCCTCGTACGAGAGCGCAGCAAGATCACCGCGAAGGGCCAGACGACCGTCCCGAAGGCCGTGCGCCAGGCCCTGGGCGTCAGCTACGGCGGCGAGATCGCCTACGTCGTCGACGAGGGCGGCGTGCGCCTCACCCGCGTCGAGGTCGAGGAGGCGGACCCCGTGATCGAGGGATTCCTGGCCTTCCTCGCCCAGGACATGGCGCGCCGGCCGCAGGCCATCACGCCCTTCCCCGCCGATCTGATGGAGCGCATGTCGGCCCTCGCCGAGGGGATCGACGCCGATCCCGGCGCGGACATCGACGGTCCCGTGGCGCTCTGATCGATGACGGTCGTCGGCGCGTGGACGATCTTCGCCCATCCGCTGCTGCTCGACCAGCTCGAGACGCTGACCGCCGCCGTGGAGAAGGCCAAGGCCGACGACCCGGACGGGTACCGCAGGACCGCCAACGCGAAGCTGCTCGCGGTCTTGCGGAGATTGATGTTCGAGACCGTCCCGCAGGACCCGTCCCGGGCCGAGTACCGCCAGGGCGCCCCCCTCGGCGCGTCCCGAAAGCATTGGTTCCGGGCCAAGTACGGCAACGGCCGCTTCCGCCTGTTCTTCCGCTACGACAGCCGGACCAGGATCCTGATCTATGCGTGGGTGAACGACGCGGAGACGCTGCGCACCTACGGCGCGAAGACCGACGCCTATGCCGTGTTCGAGCGGATGCTCGACATGGGCCATCCCCCCGACGATTGGGCGACGTTGCTCGCGGCGGCGTCCGCGGGGCCGCCGAAAGCGCGCCTGAAGACCGCAGCAGCGAAATAGCCGACCGACGGTCCGCAAGGGCGCCCCTGCCGGGCGCTTCGCGCGCAGGAGCGGCACTCAGGCCTGGTTCAGTCCCTCGTCGCGGCCGGCGGCATCGCCGCTAATCCACCACCAGCTCGACCCGGTCGGCGACGAACACGGAGGCCGCGGCCAGGATGCGTTCGCCGGCGGCGTCGACGTTGACGCTGGCGACCGTGAGCAGGGTCCGCCCCGGCGCCACGTCGAGGCGGCTGGCCTCCTCCGCGGTGGCGGCGCGTGCCCCGATCCGCGACGAGAGGCGGGTGTAGTCGGCGATGCCGAACCCGGCGAAGGCGCGGGTGATCGAGCCGGAGGCGGCGTAGGCCTCGGCGAAGCCGGCGAAGCGCGGCAGCGGCAGGGCGATCCGCGCCGCCGAGATCGGGGCGTCGTCGGCCTGGTGCAGGGTCAGCATCTCGATCACCGGATCGCCGGCCGCGAGCCCCAGGGCCTCCGCCGTCTCGAGGCTCGCCGGCACCGTCGCCGCCGCGACGAGGTCGCCCCAGGCCTGGCGGCCGGCCCGGGTGACGATCTCGGAGAACCGGGTGCGCGGCCCGATCGGATAGGGGATCGGCCCCGGCTCGACGAAGGTGCCGCGCCCCTGCGTCGCCCGCACCAGGCCGCGCTCGGCCAGCGTCCCGAGGGCGCGGCGCACAGTGTGGCGGTTCACCCCGAACCGGGCCGCCAGCGCCGCCTCGGTGGGAAGCTGGCTGCCGGCCGGAAATTCGCCGCCCGCGATCGCGCCGCCGATCGCGTCGGCGATCTGGCGCCACGCGGCCAGGCCCGCGCCGCGCTCGACGGGGCCGGCGCGGGCGGATGTCACCGGGGTGTCGCTCGCCTCGTCCATGACGGATCGCATCGTCCCTTGCGTCCACGACTGGATTTATCTATATCTATAGACAAATCGGAGGCCTTCGAACGCGAATGCCGTGCGCCAGCCAAACAGCACCCGACCCGGCAACGCCAGAGGTCGAAGCCCGTCGCGCCGCGATGGCGCGTGCCGGGGCGGCCTCGCTCGCCGAGCTCGAGGCCGTTCTCGCCGAGACCGGGCTGTCCTGCGAGGCCGAGGATCTGCGCGCGCCCGAGACCGGCCTCGTCATGGCGCGCGGCCGCATCGGCGGCGACGGGCGCGCCTTCAACGTCGGCGAGGCGACGGTGACCCGGGCGGCGGTGCGCCTGCCCGGCGGCGAGACCGGCTTCGCCTACCATCTCGGCCGCGACCGTCCGCGCGCCCGGCTCGCCGCCATCCTCGACGCGCATTGGCAGCACCCGGCGCGGCGCGGGGCGGTCGAGGCCGCCCTGGCGGGGATTGCCGAACGCCGCGCCTCGGAAGCGGCCGCCGCGGCGCGAAAGATCGCGGCGACCCGGGTGAACTTCTTCACCCTGGCGCGGGGCGAGGATTGATGGCGCTCGCCCGCGGCTTCGCCGACCCGATCCACGACGCGCAAGGGACGTTCCGCACGCTGATGGATGCGCTCGCCCGGCCGGGCCGCATCGGGCGGCTCGCGAGCGACCTTTCTCCGCCCGCCCCGCTCACGCCGGAACTCGCCGCCGTCGCGCTGGCGCTGACCGATGCCGACACGCCGGTCTGGCTCGACGCGCCGCTCGCCGCGAACCCGGCGGTGGCCGCGTTCCTGCGCTTCCACACCGGCGCACCGATCGTCGCCGAGCCCGCCGACGCGGCCTTCGCGCTGATCGCGGATCCTGCCGCCTGCCCACCCTTCGCAGCGTTCGCGCAGGGCATGCCGGACTATCCCGACACCTCCGCCACCCTGGTGCTGGCCCTCGACCGCCTGTCCGAGGATGGCGCCGCCTTCGAAGGCCCCGGCATCCGCGGCCGCATCCGGCGCGCCGCCGCGCCGCTGCCGGCGGACTGGCCGGCGCGCCTTGCGGCGAACCACGCCGCCTTCCCGCGCGGGCTCGACCTCGTGCTCACCGCGCCGGGCGTCGTCGCCGGGCTGCCGCGCTCGTCGCGGCCCGTCCCTTCGGCCGCCCCTTCGCCCGTCCCTTCGGAGGCGTAGACCGATGTACGTGGCGGTGAAGGGCGGCGAGGCCGCGATCGACAACGCCCACCGGCTGCTCGCCGAGACGCGCCGGGGCGACCCGTCGGTGCCCGACCTCACCGTGGCGCAGATCCGCGAGCAGATGCGGCTGCTGGTCGACCGGGTGATGACCGAGGGCTCGCTCCACGATCCGGATCTGGCCGCGCTCGCCCTCAAGCAGGCCCGCGGCGACGTCGTCGAGGCGGTGTTCCTGGTCCGCGCCTACCGCACCACCCTGCCGCGCTTCGGTGCCACCCTGCCGGTGGAGACCGCGGCGATGGCGGTGGCGCGCCGGGTCTCGGCGACCTTCAAGGACCTGCCCGGCGGGCAGGTGCTCGGCCCGACCTTCGACTACACCCATCGCCTGATCGACTTCTCCCTCGCCGAGGGCATGGCGCCCGAGCCCGGCGCGGAGGCCGAGCCCGGCCCGGACGCGGCCGCCCGCCCGCGCGTGACCGACCTCCTCGGCGAGGCCGGCCTGATCGAGCCGTCGCCCCGGGACGAGGGCACCCCCGTCGGCGACCTGACCCGCGAGCCGGTCGACTACCCGGCCGACCGTGCGGTCCGGCTGCAGACGCTGGCGCGGGGCGACGAGGGCTTCGTGCTGGCGCTGGCCTACTCGACGCAGCGCGGCTACGGCCGCACCCATCCCTTCGTCGGCGAGGTCCGCTTCGGCACCGTGGCGCTGGAGCTCGTCCCCGAGGAGCTCGGCTTCCCGGTGGAACTCGGCACCGTGGCGATGACCGAGTGCCAGATGCTCGCCCAGTTCCACGGCGGCGGCGACGTCCCGCCCCGGTTCACCCGCGGCTACGGGCTCGTCTTCGGCCAGGGCGAGCGCAAGGCGATGGCGATGGCCCTGGTCGACCGATCGCTGCGCGCGGCCGAGCTCGGCGAGGCGCTGGTCGCCCCGGCGCAGGACCAGGAATTCGTGCTCGCCCATTGCGACAGCCTGCAGGCGACGGGCTTCGTCGAGCACCTCAAGCTGCCGCACTACGTCGACTTCCAGGCCGAGCTGGAGCTGCTGCGCCGCCTGCGCGCCGAGCACGCCGCCGCGCGGACGGGAGAGTCCGGCCCGGACGAAGCGCTTCGGGAGGCCGCCGAATGAGCACGCCCGCCGCGCGGCCGGAGACCGGCTACAACTTCGCCTACCTCGACGAGGGCACCAAGCGGATGATCCGCCGGGCGATCCTCAAGGCGATCGCGATCCCCGGCTACCAGGTGCCCTTCGCCGCCCGCGAGATGCCGATGCCCTACGGCTGGGGCACCGGCGGGGTCCAGGTCACCGCCGCGATCCTGGGGGCGTCCGACGTGCTCAAGGTGATCGACCAGGGCGCCGACGACACCACGAACGCGGTCTCGATCCGGCGCTTCTTCTCGGCCACCGCCGGCATCGCCACCACCACGCGGACGGCGGAGGCCACGGTGATCCAGACCCGCCACCGCATCCCGGAGGCGCCGCTGAGGGAGGGCCAGATCCTGGTCTACCAGGTGCCGATCCCGGAGCCCCTGCGCTTCCTCGAGCCGCGCGAGACCGAGACGCGCCAGCTCCACGCGCTCGCCGAGTACGGGCCGATGCACGTCAAGCTCTACGAGGACATCGCCCGCCACGGCCACATCGCCACCACCTACGCCTACCCCGTCGAGGTCGCGGGCCGCTACGTCATGGACCCGTCGCCGACGCCGAAGTTCGACAACCCGAAGATGGACGACTGCCCCGCCCTGCAGCTCTTCGGCGCCGGCCGCGAGAAGCGCATCTACGCGGTGCCGCCCTACACGCGGGTGCGCAGCCTCGACTTCGAGGACCATCCCTTCCAAATCCAACGCTTCGACCGCCCCTGCGCCCTGTGCGGGGCGGACGACGCCTACCTCGACGAGGTCGTCCTCGACGATGCCGGCGGGCGGATGTTCGCCTGCTCCGACACCGATCATTGCGAGGACCGGCGCCGGTGCGGGTTCGGGCCGGCGGCTCCCCCTCCCCCCTCTGCGGGGGAGGGGGAGCCGCGGAGCGGGTCGGGAGAGGGGAGCGCGGTATCCGGCACTGTCGCTCCCCTCTCCCGACCCTCGCTCACGCGAGGCCCACCCTCCCCCGCACCCAAGTCGGGCCTGCCCGGCTTGGGCACACGGTGTGCGGATCTCGGGCAAGCCCGAGATCTGCCGGGGGGAGGGAAGAACGGAGCGGAGGAACGATCATGACCGCCCCCCTGCTCACGGTCTCCGGCCTGACCAAGCGCTACGGCGCGCGCACGGCCTGCGACGGCGTCGGCTTCACTTTGGAGGCGGGCGAGGTGCTGGCGGTGGTCGGCGAATCCGGCTCCGGCAAGTCGACCCTGCTCGGCCTGGTCGCCGGCGAGGTCGCGGCGGATGCGGGCTCGGTCGCCTACCGGATGCGCGACGGCGCCAGCCGCGACCTCGCGACCTTGAGCGCGGCCGAGCGCCGGGCGCTGATGCGCACCGACTGGGGCTTCGTGCGCCAGGACGCGTCGCAGGGCCTGCGCATGGCGGTCTCGGCCGGCGGCAACGTCGGCGAGCGGCTGATGGGGGTCGGCGAGCGCCATTACGGCCGCATCCGCGCCACCGCCCTCGACTGGCTCGGCCGCGTCGAGATCGCCGCAGACCGGATCGACGACCCGCCGACGCGGTTCTCCGGCGGCATGCGCCAGCGCCTGCAGATCGCCCGCAACCTCGTGACGAGCCCCCGCCTCGTGCTGATGGACGAGCCGACCTCGGGCCTCGACGTCTCGGTGCAGGCGCGCCTGCTCGACATGGTCCGCGGGCTCGTGGCCGAGCTCGGCCTCGCGGTGATCATC
This sequence comes from Methylobacterium sp. J-059, assembly GCF_022829485.1. Lineage (NCBI taxonomy): Bacteria > Pseudomonadati > Pseudomonadota > Alphaproteobacteria > Hyphomicrobiales > Methylobacteriaceae > Methylobacterium > Methylobacterium sp. J-059. The sequence continues at coordinate 14,387 of NZ_JAKSYA010000171.1, read as the reverse complement.
GTCACCCACGACCTCGCCGTCGCCCGCCTGCTCTCGCACCGGGTGCTGGTGATGCGCCACGGCCGGGTGATCGAGACCGGGCTGACCGATCAGGTCCTCGACGACCCGCAGGCCGCCTACACCCAGCTCCTCGTCTCCTCGGTGCTCGCCGCATGACCCCGCCGCTGATCGCCTTCCAGGACGTGGGCAAGCGCTTCACCCTGCATCTGCGCGGCGGCACGGTGCTGCCGGTGATCGCGGGCGCGAGCCTCGCCGTCGCGGCGGGCGAGTGCGTGGTGCTCGGCGGCGCGTCCGGCACCGGGAAATCCTCGCTCCTGAAGATGGCCTACGGCAATTACCGCTGCGAGCACGGCGCGATCCGGATCTGGGACGGAGCCCGCACGGTGGACGTCGCCACGGCCGAGCCGCGCGCGATCCTGGCCCTGCGCCGGCACGTCGTCGCCTACGTCTCGCAGTTCCTGCGCGTGATCCCCCGCGTCGGCGCCCGCGCGATCGTCGAGGCGGCGGGCATCGAGGGCGGCCTCGCCGCCGATGTGGCGCGCGCGCGCGCCGCGGCGCTGCTCGCGCGCCTCGACCTGCCCGAGCGCCTGTGGGACCTGCCGCCGGCCACCTTCTCGGGCGGCGAGCAGCAGCGGGTGAACATCGCCCGCGGGTTGATCGCCGACCGGCCCCTCGTGCTGATGGACGAGCCGACCGCCTCGCTCGATGCCCGCAACCGCGGCGTCGTGATCGCGCTGATCCGCGAGAAGCGGGCGGCGGGCGCGGGCATCCTCGGCATCTTCCACGACGCCGACGTACGCGAGGCGGTGGCGACGCGGATCGTGGACGTGGCGGATTTCCGCGCGCCGATCGCGGCATGAGCGGGCGCGGCATGAACGGGCGCGGCATGAGCGGAGACGGCGGAGCGATGGCGGACCGGGTCGAGATCCTCGAGAACGCGCGCCTCGTCCTGGCCGACCGCGTCGTCGACGGCTGGCTCGCGATCGTGGACGGCCGCATCGCCGAGCACGGCGCGGGCCGGGCGCCGGAGCGCGGCCGGGACCTCCGCGGCGACCACCTCGTCCCCGGCCTGGTCGAGCTGCACACCGACCACCTGGAAAGCCACTACGCGCCGCGCCCCGGCGTGCGCTGGCATCCGCTGGGCGCCGTGCTCGCCTACGATGCGCAGATCGCCGCCTCGGGGATCACCACCGTGTTCGATTCGCTGCGCGCCGGCACCGACCCGGACGGCAGCGGCCTCGGCTCCGAGCTCGACGCGCTGGCGCAGGCCATCGCCGACGCGCGCGCCGCCGACCTGTTCCGGGCCGAGCACCGGACGCACCTGCGCTGCGAGATCCCGTCGGCCGACGTGATCGACACCGTCCGCGCCTTCGTCCGGCGTCATCCCGTCGGCCTGATCTCGCTGATGGACCACACGCCGGGGCAGCGGCAGTTCCGCGACATGGCGAAGTATTATCAATATGCCGGCCGCGGCGGCCGGCCGATCGAGGCGATCCGGGCCGGCACCGAGCGCAAGATCCGCGACGGCGCCGCGCTCAACGCCCGCAACCGCCCGATCCTCGTGGCGCTGGCCCGGGAGCAGGGCATCCCGCTGGCGAGCCACGACGACACGACGCTGGCCGACGTCGCCCAGTCGCGGGCCGAAGCGGTCGCGCTCGCCGAGTTCCCGACCACCCGCGAGGCGGCCGAGGCTTCGCACGCGGCCGGCATCACCGTGATGATGGGCGCGCCCAACCTGATCCGCGGCGGCTCGCATTCCGGCAACGTGGCGGCGCACGCTCTCGCCGAGGCCGGCCTGCTCAGCATCCTGTCCTCCGACTACGTGCCGGCGAGCCTGCTGATGGCGGCGTTCCAGCTGCCCGAGCGCGTGCCCGGCATCGACCTGGCCGCCGCCATCGCCACCGTCACCGCCAACCCGGCCCGCGCCACCGGCCTCGACGACCGCGGCCGGATCGCGCCCGGCCTGCGCGCCGACCTCGTCCGCGTGCGGACGGCGCAAGGGGTGCCCGTCGTCCGCGAGGTCTGGCGCGCCGGCGCGCGGGTGGTGTGATGGCGGGCGGCTTCGTCCTCGTGGTCGGCCCGAGCGGGGCCGGCAAGGACACGGTGATCGCCGCCGCGCGGGCGCAGCTGGCCGGCGACCCGCGCTTCGTCTTCCCGCGCCGCCTGGTGACCCGGCCGCCCTCGGCGCACGAGGACAACGCCGAGATCGCCGAGGCGGAGTTTTCCCGCGCCGCCGCGGCCGGCGCGTTTCCCCTGCATTGGCGCGCGCACGGCCTCGGCTACGCGATCCCGGCCGAGGCGCTGACCGAGGCCGAGCAGGGGCGGGTCGTGGTGTGCAACGTCTCGCGCCGGGTGATCGAGGCGGCGCGCCGGACGCTCCCCGGCGTCCATGTCGTGGCGATCACGGCCGCCCCCGAGATCCTGGCCGCACGGCTTGCCGCCCGCGGCCGCCCCGAGGACGGCGACCTCGCCGCGCGCCTGGCCCGCGCGCTCCCGGCGGAAGCCGACGACACCGTCGCCAACGACGGCGACCGCCGCGTCGCGGCGGCCGGCTTCGTCGCGATCCTGCGCGACCGCGCCGGACGCCGCTGACCGTCTCGACGCGGCGGCCGGCGACGCGCCGTGGCCGCCGGCGAGAGCCTGGACAGGTCTTTCGATGGGCAGGCAACCAAGCGGCGGTCGATCGGTTATTCGGGCCACCATCTGCATTGGGAAAGAAGTCGACGCCATGCCGAACCGTCTCACCCTCACCGCCGGCCTGATCGCCGCCGGCCTGCTCGCCGCTCCGCTCGGCCTGACGCATGCGGCCAGGGCCGAGTCCGACCAGAAGGAGTTCCAGCTCGCCAAGACCACCAAGGTCGGTCTCGCCCAGGCGCTGACCACGGCCGAGGCCCAGGGCGAGAAGGGCCGCGCCATCGACGCGGATTTCGAGAAGGCGGACGGCAAGAACCCGACGCATTACAGCATCAAGGTCGTCTATCCGGACGGCAAGCTCGTCGAGTACGGCATCAATGCCGACAGCGGCGCGCTCTACAAGACCGAGAACCAGCCGATCGAGCGGTACTTCACCCGCCTCAAGCCGGCCGATTTCCAGAACGCCACCACGTCGTTGAAGGACGCGCTGACGATCGCCGAGCAGAAGGCGGGCGGCGGCAAGGCCTACGAGGCCGAGGTCGAGCGCGACGGCAAGTCGGTGCAGTACGAGATCAAGGTGGCGCTGGCCGACCACGAGCAGACCGTGAAGGTCGGCCCGAACGGCAAGGTCGTCGGCGACTGATCGCCCCGGTGCGCGGCGCGGCGCCCATCGGTGCCGCGCCGATCCGCGGATCGTGATACGGAGTCTGCCGGAGGCCGGATCGATAGCGGACCCCGAGCTCAGATCTGAACGGCCACGAGCCATGCTGTGATGAACCCGACCGCCGTCGCCGTCATGCTCGGCATCGCCACGGGCGCGATCTCCCTGCTCGTGTTCGCGATCGTCGACGGCCACCCGCTGCTCCTGGCCAGCATGGTCGCCGTGTTCATCGCGATGTTCGTGCGCTGGGGCTGACGCGCCCCCTCGTCCCGGCAGCCGTCGGCTTCGAAGACCCCGTCGATCCACCGATCTGTGGGTGCGGCGTCGGCCGCGACAGGGCGGAGCTTCACAAGGCTGTCACGCTGCTATTAGACTAAGCCCCGATGGAGAGGGCCTTTTCGTCACTTCGCGAAGGGCTGGGATCGACCGGATTGGCACCCGGACCCCGCCGCGAGCCGGATGTATCCGCCCCAGCCGGTCGCCGACCGCGCCCGGCGCGCCACGCGTGTCCCATGTCTCCGGCCGAGACGGTGCCGCCGCCGGGCCGCCGGATCCCGCGCCCGGACGCACGAGAGCCCCATCCCCCCGTCGACCCTGTCCTCGGGACAGCGCGCAATGTCGATCTCGCGCGTTGTCCCGTATGGCTTTCGTTCGAAGAGTCGCGCCGATGATGGATCTCCAGACCCTCGTCCTCAACGCGGATTACCGGCCGCTCTCCTACAACCCGCTCTCGTTGTGGAGCTGGAAGGACGCCTTCACCGCCCTGTTCCTCGACCGCGTGACGCTGGTGGCGAGCTACGACGTCGAGGCGCGCAGCCCGAGCCGGGCGCTCCGGGTGCCGAGCGTGGTGGCGCTGAAGAACTACGTCACGCTGGCCCGCAGCCCGGCCTTCACCCGCTACAACATCTACCTGCGCGACAGCTTCTCGTGCCAGTATTGCGGCCTGCGCCTGCCCTCGGGCGGCTTGACCTTCGACCACGTCAACCCGCGCTCCCGCGGCGGGCTCTCCACCTGGGAGAACGTCGTCGCCGCCTGCAGCCCGTGCAACCTGCGCAAGGCGAACCGCACCCCGCACGAGGCCGAGATGCCGCTGCTGACCGAGCCGCGCCGCCCGACCCGCTACGAGTTGCACCACCGCCAGCCCGAGTTCGACCACCGCGACTACCACCACACCTGGCTCGACTACCTGTACTGGGACAGCGAGCTGGAGAGCTGATCGGGAAAGGAGCGCGCATCCGGTCTCATCGGCACCGACCGACGGGACCGCGTGGAGCGTGCGTCCTGAGACGCGTTCGGGCCGGTTCCCTGGCCGTGATCGGGCTCCGAGACGGGAGCGCCGAGGCCGATCCGGGCGCCGCGCGGCCATGTCGACTTCACGATGTCGTCGGTGTAGGGCCCCTGCTCCTGCGTGAAAGCTGTATCGGCACGGCCGAGAACGGCCAGGACGGCAACCCAGCAAAGCCGCTGCACCCGCATCATCCGAGTTTCCTCCGAGGTCGAGGGCGAACCCTGGGCTGAACGGGTTCGGCCGAGCGGATCGGCAGCGGTTCCGTCGCCCCCGGAGGACGGGTCCGGTCGCGCACCGAGCGAACCGCGGCGCGGTGGCGCGCGTTCGAGCATCGACCGGACCGATCCGGGACGACCTCGAGGATGGAACCGGCATGGCAGAACCGACCCGCATCGTGATCGTCGGCGGCGGCATCGCCGGGATCACGGTGGCGACCGGCCTCGGCCGCCGCCTCGGCCGGAGCGGGGCGGCGCAGGTCACCTTGGTCGACCGGGCCCTGTCCCATGTCTGGAAGCCGATGCTGCACACCTTCGCCGCCGGCACCGCGCTGCCGGACCGGCAGAAGCTGAGCTTGCTCGCGCAGGCCAAGGCCAACCATTTCCGCTTCCGGCTCGGCTCGCTGCAGGCCGTCGACCGTGCCGCGCGGCAGCTGACCCTCGCCCCCTTCGACGCGGAGGGCGACGGAGCGGCCCTCGCGCCGACGCAGCTCGGCTACGACGTGCTGATCCTCGCCCTCGGCAGCCGCGCGAACGATTTCGGGACGCCGGGCGTGGCCGAGCATTGCGCCACGATCGACGACCTCTCCGACGCGGAGGCGCTGCACCGGCGCCTGCGCGGGCAGGTGCTGGCGGCGCTGCGCTCGGAGGCCAGCCTGCGGATCGCCATCGTCGGCGGCGGCGCCACCGGCGTCGAGTTCGCGGCCGAGCTGAAGCACGCCGTCGACGTGATCGCCGGCTACGGCACCGGCGCCTTGCGCGAAAAGCTCCGCCTCACCCTGATCGAGAGCGGCCCGCGCCTGCTCGCCGCCTTCCCCGATCGCGTCTCCCGGGCCGCGGCGGCCACCCTGGCCGACCTCGCGGTCGACGTGCGCACCGGCGCCCTGGTGACCGGCGCCGACGCCGCGGGCTTCACGCTGAAGGACGGCGGACGGATCGAGGCCGACATCAAGGTCTGGGCCGCCGGGGTGCGCGCGCCCGCGGTGTTCGCCCGGATCGAGGGGCTCGACCGGTCGCGCACCGGCCAGCTCGTGGTCGGCGACACCCTCCAGGCCACGCGCGACCCGGCGATCTTCGCGCTCGGCGACTGCGCCACCTGCCCGCAGCCCGGCGCGGAGCATCCGGTGCCGGCGACCGCGCAGGCGGCCCACCAGCAGGCCCGGCACCTCGTGCGCCATTTCGAGGCGTGGCGGCGCGGCGGCGCGATGGCGCCGTTCCGCTATCGCGACAAGGGCGCGCTCGTGTCCCTGGCCGACTACAACGGCTGGGGCACGCTCGGGCGCTACACCTTCGGCGGCGGCCGCCTGCGCGGCCTGTTCGCGCGGCTCGCCCACGACCTGCTCTACCGCCGGCACCAGGTCGGCCTGCTCGGCCCGTTCCGCGGCGCCCTCGCCTGGCTCGCCGACGACCTCGCCCACGCCGTCGGGCCGCCGGTGCGGCTGGACTGAGACGCCCGGTTCCGGGATCGGCCGGGCGGGCACGTCCCCGTGCGACGTCGAGCCTGCCGTCGGCCGGCCGCATTCCGGCGTCGGACCGGCTTGTGCCGGCCGCTCTCCATCGTGCGGAGACGGCGCGATCAGGCCGGCCGGCACGGCGGGTGAACCGGGGCCGGATCGGGTGCCGCGGGGGGGGGCGTGTCGCGGGTCAGCGGTCCAGGGGCTGGCCGTCGCGGGGCGTGATGCCCTGCGAGCGCAGCTGTTGGTTCTGGTCGTTGATCTGGATCGGGTCCACGCGACGCTGCGGCGCGCCCGGCAGCGTGATCGACGGACCGGCGACCGATTGCGCGGCAGCGGAGGGCGGGCACAGCAGCTGGCAGATCGGCACGTTGTCGGCGGTCGAGGAGCATCGCGCGACGGCGGTTCCCTGGACACAGGTGCAGCTGCACAGGGCGAGCGCCGGGACGGGCGCGATCGTGATGGCAAGCGCGAGGATGACGGTTCGCATGTCGCTGGTCCTGGGTGGCGCCGCCGGAGCCTAGAGCATCATTTCGCCCGAGGCGCCATCATCCGCCATCCGCGCGGCCGACGGGGATCGGAGCCCGAGGATCGCACGGACCGACGCGGCGCCGGCATCTCGTGGAGCGATCCGCGACGCCGGTCGCCGAGGCGCTTCCGAGGATCGAACGCCCGCTGGGTCCGACGACCCGCCCCGAGCCGTCGTGACGATTGGTGGGCGGTGAGGGACTCGAACCGCCGACCCTCTCCGTGTAAAGGAATGGTCCTCTTCGGCTGTAGAGCGCCGTCCCGTTCGCAGATCGCCATTCCAGGCCATCGAGGGACATTCTGAGCCCTCGTTCCTGGGGAGTTTCTGGGGAGATGTTCCCCTGGCGTTCACCGCCGCCCGGCAGAGACGGCTTCGACGACGCCCCGCATGTGCTCCGGCGCGTGATGACCGTAGACGTCGCGTACGATGCGCTCGGTGGTCCCAAGGGCGAGCGCCACCATCCCGAACGAGACGCCCTCGCGAACGGCCCATGTCGCGAAGGTGTGCCGCAGGATGTGAGGTGTGACCTCTTCGCCGAGGCCGGCTGCGAGACGCGCCGTGTTCCAGGCCCGGCGGAGCCGATCGAGCGGAACGCCCTCGAACTCAATGACGTGCGAGACGCTCTGACCCTTCCAGCGGCGCATATGCGCTTGAAGGCGGTTCGACAGCGGCACCGGCGTCCGGCGCTTGGAGCTCTCGCCCTCCCCTTGGCCGCGCCGGTAGAGGATGCCGCCGCGCAAGTCGACGTAGCCGCCCTCGGTCGTCGGAAGCCACTTCAGTCGCAGGATCGCCTCGTGCCTCGTGCCTGTGTAGAGGCCGGTCAGGATGAAGCGGGCGACATGCCGGCTTTTGTCAAACTCGGTCCGCAGCTTTCCGTCTGGGCCGATCACGCGCGGCCGGCGCCAGACCGGCGCACCTGCGGGGTCGTTCGCCACGTTGCGGAAGCCGAGGGCCGCCAGGATCAGGCGCGCCGCCTCCGATCGAGACAGCCAGCGCTCGCGGCTCGGCTTCTTGTCCGGCATGGCGATGACGACGGGGTAGAGCAGGTGGTGCTCGGCGTGGGCGTAGCCGATCGCGGCTGAGAGCACGCCGAGCTCGCGAAGCGCCGTCTGCGAGCCGACCCGCGGCACCTGGTCGACCGTCTCGAACCGGTAGCCCGGCCCGACCTTGTAGCGCGCCTGGGGCTGGGCCGTGCGCCAAGTCGCATAGGCGCGGCACACGTTCGGGGTCAGGTCGGCCACCATCTTGCCGGCGAAGAACTGGCCGAGGTGCGGGTTGGCCGACTTTACAACGTCCGGCCGCGCCGTGTGGGGCGCGTGCTCGTCCGTGTAGACCTTCAGGACGTCGAGGACCGAGACGCGAGCGGGATCACCCTTCCCGAAGTCGGGTTTGTATTTTCGCGCGAGGTGCTCTTGGAGTTTTTGCTCAGCCTGCGCGTGCTCTCCATAAGCGCAGCCAGTGCCGACGTCTGGCTGTCCGCTGTCGCGGATGAGCCAGCGGTCGTCCTTGCGCGAGTAGTAGAGGCGCGCTCCCTTGGCGGGACGAGGCATTTCCGAGTCATCCGCTTGATGTCGCCGAGCGTGGTGTGGATTCGCCCGAACAGTTCGTAGGTGACCAGCCGATCACGCTCTGCCTCGCGTCGCAAGGATTTCGCGGACACGGACGAGACGATACCGTGCGCCATGGCGATCTCGGCCGCGACGCTGAGCGGCATCATGGTCTCGTCCGTCACCTCAGACCGGTCGGGGATGCGCAGCGCCCTACCCAATATCCCCTCCCTGGGTTGCTCGGAGGACGGTGAGGCGGGTGGGGAGGATCGGGGCGCGCGGCCCTTGGAACACGCGTCCGTCTAGGCGGTAGAACTGCTGAGCAAAGGCGAACCGCCCCATTCCCATCTGAGGATACCAAACATGTTTCGCGAGGTGGCTTATGCGCTCGGGCTTGGCGTCATGACGCTGGACGTCGAAAGAGCACTGGACGTGATCGCCTGACGTCGAACGAGGAGCGGCCATATGTCTGACGACACCAAAAAGACCAACGCTCCTTCTTCGCAAGCGACGGAAGAGGATATCGCAGCTCCACGCCTGACACCTCAAGGTCGCGATGCGCCGGATGGCGCTGGAGAAGACGAAACCGATCCCAACGGAGGCGCCAAGACGGGACAGACCGATAAATCCGAGGGCTGACGAGTCCGTATGTTCGCGGGCAGAGCCACAGCACAACCAGCTTAGACGGCGCAGATTTGCCTCGGTCGGCTCCTGAACGGCCCTGACCGGGATCATTGCTTCGCTCGCATATCTACAGCCCATTCTGGATGTCTTCGGCTAGGTCGAAATTGTTCGGCGATATACCGTCGACTAGCTAGTGCGAGCCATTTCGCCGTATCGCTTCAGCCCCGCATTCATAAATCGATACATAACCGATAATCCCATTCTGGTTAAGACCTACAAGCCGCTTGTATATGGCCGGCATGTTGCCGGTCTCCGCGCCCCAGATATATACAAGCTGCTTGTATTTTTCAGCCGCAAACCTCCAGCTAATGCTAGGACGATACATCGCTGCCCCGCGGCTGGTCGTAGCCAAGGCTGCGTCCGCAGGAACGATGCGGTGTCCGGATCAACTCTGACGCGAACCTCCACGTCGAGGCCGGCGGCGGTGCCGTAGCCCCAGATGGTGCTCAGGGTCTCGCGCTTGGCTCGGGGGAAGGATGATGACACCGCCCATAGCGGTCTCCTGTGCCTCAGCGCCGCCTGCTGGCTAGACTGGCCCATGCGTCATTGATGATAGCCTCGCGGGCGTCCGCACGGGCGGTATCGGCTGCCCTAACGCGGGCGAGCACGTCACCAAGCGCGGCTGAGCCGCCTGCTGCACTAAGGTCTTGCACCTTGTGCTGGAGAGCGGAGTGGTAGGCGGTCGCAGCGGGTGATCCGCCCGGCGCGCCCTCGATGGAGACTAGGAGAGCGACAATCGCGGCACCAAGCTGCTCGGGGGAGACTGGCGGCGGGGCGGTGGCGCGACGACGGGGGGCGGTAGTTGCACGCGGCATGGCGGCCTCCTCAAGGGCGGCCGCGGCGGGGTCTGCCGCTATGCTCCGGCGAAGGCCGCGCGATGTCGGGGACCTTTCCTCTTTGGCGTGCGACCTGCCCTTCGTGCGGCTTCGGTGGCCTGGGACAGGGGTCGGCGTTCCGGTCATCGCCAGCGTCGCCGATCCGATCGAGTGCCGCGAGGATGCGGTCCACTGCGTCGAGGCTGGCCTGCGCTGCGCCCTCAAGTTCCGCCCGCATTGCGGCGTGGCTGAATGCAATGGCCGAGCTTTGGCCAGCCGGAGATGAGGGCCGATTAAGGCGGATGAGATCACCCATGGGAGGTACGCCCTACTCTTAGACCGCAGGCACAGCGGCGATTAGCGTCAGAACCTGGATCAGATCCTTCTCATCGAGAACACGCCCCTCCGAGCGATTGAAATTTAGGGCGTGTTGGGCGAGGGCGACGGCACCTGCGGGCGTGGTAGGGGCTGTGCGGAACAGAGTGCCTCGAAGGTGCAACCAAAGCGCATCGCTGGCCGTGTCATCTTCGGCAGACCGGCCTGAAACGAACTCCGGAGCACGCCGAGCTCGGCGAACAGCCGACATGAGACGGCGACTGTCGGCGATGGCGGCATGCACGGGATCAGCCGCTGGCTCGGGCAGCCGCGCTCGCAGGGCGTCGGCACGCTCGCGCGCGGTCGGACTTCCGGACTCGGCGATCTTCATCGACTGGCGCATGGGTATCTCCTTGTGAGGTATGCGAGCCTTTCGGCCCGCGACGGGTTGCGGGGCAGGTCAGATGCGGGAGGCGAGGCCCGTGACGACGGAGCCGCCAGCTACGATCGCAATAGCGGTCAGAAGCTCGCCGGCAGCCGCAAGCACGCGCCTGACGTACCTGGCTGGTGGCAGGGGCGGCCGCAGATCGATCGTCGGTCCCAGCAGCCGGCCGGACGGCAGGGCCATGGGGAGGCGCCGGACCGGCTCCACGCCCAGGCAGCGGGACAGGTCGCCCTCACGGGCCTGTGCGAAGGCCCAGGCGTCGCCGTGCGCGGTGGCGTTCGGCGCTTCCTCAACAAGGAACCAACGAAGGTGACGGATCAGGCAGAGCATGCCCCCGCGCGTCGCGCAGGGCGTGCCGAGCAGCGCCATCAGGGCACTGTCGGCATCGTCCTCGGCGCGGATGGCTCCCTCGCCGTCGGGCGCGGCCTGGAAGACGCTCCACGCTTCGCTGTGGCGATCGACAGCCGTGAGGATGGGGTCGAGGTGGAAGGACGTGCAGTCCGCATCCGGAGCGACGGAACCGAGCGGCTGGCTGAAATCGGGGATACGGGCGTGCGGCATCATTCGGGCTCCGTTGAGGGCTCGTGGCGGTGGTCGGGGATCAGGGGCGTGGGGTGGGCCCATTTAGGTGCGGATCAGGCCGGCGGCGGGTGTGACTGGCTCAGTTCGGCAGCTGTGAGGCGCCAGCGCCGGGCGAGGCCGAGCGCCCAGGCATGAGCCTCGCGCTGGTCGGTCTCGCCAGCCGCGAGCCGGACTCTGTAGGATGCCGCAAGGCGCAGGCAGATCGCGTGATCCTGCCGGGCGTGCAGCAGGCGGACGGCGGGGGAGCGGATCAGGTCAGCGGCCATCGGTCCGACTCTCAGTGCGCGCGGTAGGCGCGGGAGGACCTGGCGGCGGCCCAGGCGCCCTTGAGGGCGTAGGACATGCACACGCCCCAGGCGTCGCCGGTCACATCCATGCGGGCCTGCGCGGTGCGGATCGCGGCGCGCATGATGGCGGAGCGATCGAACGTGCCGTCGCGGTTGACCAGGGGGGCAACAGTGCGGGCGAAGCGCTTGGCGCTCTCGGTCGAGGCGACAACGGCGGCGCGGGCGGTGATGGCGGTTCGGCGGACGTCGGCGGTCAGGCGAGGATCGGCGCCGCGGGCGATGTGCGCGTGAGCGATGAGGTTGGCGTAGCGCATCTGGGCTGGCCTCTGTGGTGATAATCTCACCACCAGAGGTTTAAACCACATCAGTTTGATGTCAACCTCATATGGTGATAAATCCACCTCATGAAGCCATTTCAATGCCGGATGGGTCGTGCTGCCTTGGGATGGAGCACGGCGGACCTAGCTCGTGAAGCTGATGTCGGGGCGAACACGGTCAATCGGTTTGAAGCCGGGCAAGATGCTCGGATCAGCAGCGTCGATAAGATCCGGGACGCTCTGGAGCGTGCGGGTCTAGAATTTATCCCTGAGAATGGCGGGGGCGCCGGGGTTCGGATGCGTGAGCGAAAAGCATGATCGCCTCGTCCGAGCGCCTGTCCGAAGTCGCGCGCCTCGCCGGCCTCCTCGCCGATCAGGTGCTGGACGCGCAAATCTTCAGCCGACCGATCCCGGATCAGCACATCCGTACGCTACTCAGCGCCGCTTTCCTCATGGAGGAGTACGGCGTCCCGCTTCCCTCGCTGCTCCAGCAGATTGTTCATGGGGCGAAGAGGAGCGCCGACTGATGCGGGAGGCTCTCGAGCGCACTGGCCTCGAATTCATACCCGAGAACGGGGGAGGGGTTGGCGACCAGTAGTGTTGGACGATTGTTCTCCACTGAAATGGGGGACAGTAGTTTTATAAAAATCTACGAAAAAGTCCGATAGTTTACCGATCAAATCAGATATTTGAGATGGCTTCCACCTGGCTATTTTCCTTTTAGAATAGCTTTCATTGAAAGCATCTGACTGTGTGAATACAAATCCATCCATAAAAATAAAGAATATTGTAGTCCTCTCGCCCAAGGGCGCATAAGCGGTGAGCTCGACGCAAACACTATGTTCTTCAGGGTCATATTCTGGAGCTGCCATGCGAATATCCGATCCAATAATTCCTTCCTTAGCCATGGTCTTGAACAATAAAAATGCATTGTATAGCTCACCAAATTCTCTACTGAATCTTGCCTCGGCATCATATTTAGTTGGCTTCATATTCAACGAAATCGTTTTTAGTGCTTCGCTGAACCGCAGGAAGGGGTCTTTTTTTGGCATGAGGTTCGATATGCGACTTTCTAGAGTGCAACGCTTGCAAAAGGTCATGTAGGACTGCCGGATAATTAGTCTGACGCCTTAATGCCGAAGAACTTTGGATATTAAAATATAATAAATCGTAAATCAAAAATGTATACTATTCTAGGAGTAAGATTTTTTAATATGTGACGCGTCAACTTTTCGGCCTCTAGCCACCAATCGATTGGATGACAGCCGGGGCACCTTTGATGATGTCGGATTTGTCGACACGTTCAATTGTATCTAACTATCGAACACCTCAAAGAACCGTCCGTTTGCGGAGGTTGACCGGAGATCCGAGGCCAGCCGCAGCCTTGGCGTGACCGGGTCGGCGTTCTGGCAGTCAAGCGTTGGTCTTGAACAGGCTCAGGAGCCCATCCCGCGGAAGTCCGTCTCGCGCTTAGCCAGAAGCGGCCTCCGTCGCACCCCAAGCCACCAAACCTGACGAAGAGGCACTTCTCAGGGGACAGGCCAAATGCAATTGTCCCAAACTCGTATGCGATAGCGATGTTCGAGAACCTGAGATGATGGAGTGGTCATACCTCTATCTCACGATCCCACCGGTCGTGGTCGTGGTGGGCGCGGTGCTGGGCGCACGCCTCGTCCGGCAGAGCACGGATCGAGTTGACCGCATGCAGTGGCAGTTCGACCGCGAGGCAGCGGTACGGTCGCAGATCAAGGGTCAGATCCCATAGCCCGATGACATAAGTTCGGCCCGGCCATTCGAGGTTCGCATGTCCTATGGCGCTGCCAGCGCGCAGCAGACATTCACCCCCAAGGGGTCGGTTCACGGCTGACGCAAGGAGCCGGCGAGCGGCCTGGTCGCCCCGCCAGACGTATCGTGACCTGCTGACCACAAAAGCGGCCCACTCACGTCAAAAGACTTGCATCCAAGTATCGGTTGACGTAGGTTCACAGATGAAGAAATGCGGCCCCGGCGGGAGATGTCCCGAGCGGGGCTTTTTCATGCCCGCGCGCGTCAACCGATCGCGCCGCCTTTCCCGTCCCTATCGCAAGCCACCTCATCGTCTCTGCTCGCTTACGAGCCGGAGCGCTGCCTGTCGGCTACCCCTGCCCCCTCTGCATGGAAATCCGCCATGACCGGCCAACTCCCCCCCGCTGGACCTGCTTATCGGAGCCGAAGCGATCGGCGGGCACCTTGGGCTCGGGCCGACCCAGGTTTGGCACCTAGCACGAACGGGGGCGCTCCCTGTTATCCGGGTCGGCAGGAAGCTGGCCGTGCGGAAAACCCGCTTAGCCGAATGGATCGCAGCGCAAGAGGCCGAGGCAGAGAAGGCTGGTCGCCTCGCAGCCGCAGCCGCAGCCGCAGCGGCAAGCTGATCTCCTTGCGAGGGGGGGGGGGGGGGGGGGGGGGAAACGCTGCACCTTTTTTACACAGACCCCTTTTCACAGTGGGTGGTAGTGTGTGTAACAAGATCAAAACATGTCCGCTTGCGGGGTGGGGTAGAGGTGAGATATATTATGGGTTTTGTGTGTCTGCGTCTTTCTCTCTGGCGCCTGTGTCGCCACATTGGAGCAGGGCG
>NZ_JAKSYA010000164.1:0-325 GCF_022829485.1 Methylobacterium sp. J-059 | reverse complement strand
CTCCTTCGAGTGCTTGGCGGCGGCGGTCTCGTCGCCCTTCTCGTGGTGCTCGGCGGCGGTCTTATGCGACTTGGCAGCGGCCTCGTGGTGCTTGGCAGCTTCGGCGTGCGCGGCCTTGGCCATGGTGGTGTGCGTCGGGTGGCACCGTCGCGTTGCTCGTTGCGTTCGTGTCGACCGGCGCGTCCGGCTGGGAGCGGCCCCGAGCGGCGTGCGGGATGTCCTCAGGTGCAACGCCTCAATGGGCGGGCATCCTGCCGTGGGGGTCGTAGCGATCGCCCGCCGAGGGACGCTCGCGGGAGAGCCTGGAAAGGATTTCGTCGCTGGG
>NZ_JAKSYA010000163.1:0-317 GCF_022829485.1 Methylobacterium sp. J-059 | reverse complement strand
GTCCTTGCTGAACGCGTTGCCCGCGCCCTGGGGACCGACCACCGCGTTCAGCTTGGCGATGGTCGTGTCGATGGTGTCGCTGGCGGTCAGCGTGGTCGATACCGCGGTGCCTTTGACCTGCAAAGTGATCGTGCCGGCAGCGGCGGAGAAGGCTGCACCTGCTGTTCCGCTCGTGTTGAGCTGCGTGGCTAGTGCCTGGTTGGCTGTCGACTTGGCCTGTTCCACGATCTTCTGGATCGAAGTTATGCCCTGCTTTGCCGCCTGGATCGTCTGCATGCCGTTGGAGAGGCTGTCGAGCAGCGTGCCGAGATCTGAGC
>NZ_JAKSYA010000162.1:0-1896 GCF_022829485.1 Methylobacterium sp. J-059 | reverse complement strand
CCCAGCGCGAGCGCCTGGGCGAGGTCCAGCTCGTGCCCGGCATGCCGGTCGAGGCCTTCCTCCAGATCGGCGAGCGCTCCGTGATGAGCTACCTGATGAAGCCGCTCGCCGACCAGGTCGCCAAAGCCTGGCGCGAGAAGTGAAAAAATTTGACTGCTACGGATGAATTCGTGCCAGCTGTAAGCAAATCTAAAAGCTAATATTGCTCCAGAACTTTCCATCAGGAAAACGGTCATTTGCCCGGCATTTGCACCGCATTCATCAGGTGCAAGTTAGGTGCATCAAAGTGGCGAAAGCAGCCAAATTGATCCACCTGAGGGCACTTCAAACATGACGCTTCACTTTAAATAGTGAAGATTGGCGGGTCTTAGCCGCCGACCATCGGCTTAAGGTAAGCGGGCCGACGAAATTGTTACGGAATTGATCTAACTTAGGGAACTTTCGTGACGTTTAATTACTCTGTGTCGCTAGAGCGTTTTCGGTTTGCGCTGATTCAATGGGGTGGAGTTCACGGAGCGGCGACGGGCTGATTCACTGATCGCTCCGGAGGAGGAGCGACAGATGGGACGACCCTACAGCCAGGATCTGCGCGAGCGGGTGCTGGAAGCCGCCGCAACAACCTCGCGCCGGCAGGCGGCGGCGCGGTTTGGTGTCGGCATCGCCACCTCGATCCGCTGGATGGCCGCGCTCACGACGACCGGGACGGTGGCCGCTCGTCCGCAAGGGCGGGCGCGCCGCTCGAAGCTCGATCCGCACGAGGCATTCCTACGCGCGCTGATCGACGAGAAGGACGACATCACCCTGGAGGAGATGCGCGTCCGGCTCCGGGACGAGCACGACCTCACGGTCGGGCTCGGCACCCTGTGGAGCTTCCTCGACGCACGCGACCTGACCTACACAAAAAGACAGCGCACGCCGCCGAGCAAAGTCGTCCGGATGTGAAGGCTGCGCGCGAGGCTTGGTTCGAGGGCCAACTCGATCTCGATCCGGCCCGCCTGGTATTCCTCGACGAGACTTGGACCTCGACCAACATGACCCGCCTGCGCGGGCGTTCTCCCCGCGGCGAGCGACTGCGCTCGCCCGTGCCGCATGGCCATTGGAAGACGACGACCCTGGTGGCGGCCCTGCGCCTGTCCGGGATCGCCACGCCGTTCGTGCTCGATGGCCCGATTAACCGCGACGCCTTCCAGGCCTACGTCGATCAGGTCCTGGTGCCCGAACTCACCCCCGGGGACATCGTGGTCATGGACAACCTCGGTAGCCACAAGGGGCCGGCCGTGCGGGCGGCGATCGAAGCAGCAGGCGCGCGACTACTGTTCCTCCCGCCCTACAGCCCGGACTTCAACCCCATCAGGGGATACCCCACTCGACCTGTCGATTGGGGCCCCCTCAGATGGCCTTCTCGAAGCTGAAAGCGCTGCTGCGCAAAGCTGCCGAGCGGACCGTCGAGGGCTTGTGGTCGGCCATCGGGCGCCTCGTCGACACCGTCACACCCGACGAGTGCGCCAACTTCTTCGCCGCCGCAGGATTTGAGCCAGATTAAACCGAAAACGCTCTAGCGCGTTCCGCGACATGTCGAAATGGCCAAAGTCGAGCTTTAAAAATTCGGACTGATCACGAACCTAAGACAATCGTCCTTCACGGGTCACAAAATATGCCCTCGATCTTGCCACCTTTCTTCTCGACCCGTTCCTTGGTTCTGTCATAGACACCGCTAAGCTTATAGAGCGAGCCGAGGTCGACCTTGAGAGACCTCACTACGAGGCCAACCTGATCGTGCAGGCTGTCGCCTGGTACCTGCGCTACTCGCTGAGCTACCGCGACACCGCGACATGGGGCAGCTATTCCCGGAACGCACTCTGGAGGTGGACGATAGCACCCTGAACCGCTGGGTTC
>NZ_JAKSYA010000161.1:0-3082 GCF_022829485.1 Methylobacterium sp. J-059 | reverse complement strand
GGCCCTGACGTCCTGCCGGACGGCGTTCGTCGGCGTCGCGGTGATGAGCGGCGTGGTGAACGTGCTGTACCTCACCGGCTCGTTCTTCATGCTGGAGGTCTACGACCGGGTGATCCCGAGCCGTTCGGTGCCGACGCTGATCGGGCTGATGGCGCTGGCGCTGACGCTGTACGCGTTCCAGGGGGCGCTCGAGGCGATCCGCTCGCGCATCCTCGCCCGCGTCGGGGCGGCGCTCGACGAGGCGCTGTCGGGCCGCGTGTTCGACCTCGTGGTGCGTGCGCCGCTCAAGGGGGCCGCCCCCGGCGACGGGCTGCTGCCGCTGCGCGACCTCGACCAGATCCGCGCGTTCCTGTCGGGCACCGGCCCGTCGGCGTTCTTCGACCTGCCGTGGCTGCCGATCTACCTGGCCGTCTGCTTCCTGTTCCACCCGCTGATCGGCGTCGCCGCGCTCTGCGGCGCCCTCTTCCTCGCGGCGGTGACGTGGCTGACCGACCGCGCCACCCGCAGGCCGGCCCAGGCCGCCACCGGGCACGGCCTGCGCCGCAACGGCCTGGCGGAGGCCGGGCGCCGCAACGCCGAGGTGCTCGCCGCGCTCGGCATGCAGGGCCGCTTCCAGGCGCGCTGGGCCGGGGCCAACCGCGACTACATGGACGCCCAGCAGCGCAACGCCGACGTGGCCGGGGGCCTCGGCGCCGTGTCGAAGGTGTTCCGCATGGCGCTGCAATCGGGCGTGCTGGCGCTCGGCGCCTGGCTGGTGATCCAGGGCCAGGCCACCGCCGGCATCATCATCGCGAGCTCGATCCTGGTGTCGCGGGCGCTGGCCCCGGCGGAACTCGCCATCGCCAACTGGAAGGGCTTCGTCCAGGCGCGCCAGAGCTGGGCCCGGCTCTCGGACCTGCTCGCGCGCATCCCGGCCGGGCAGCCGCGCCACGGCCTGCCGGCGCCGTCGCGGACGCTGACGGTGGAGGCGGTCACGATCGCCCCGCCCGGCTCGCAGCGTCCGGTGGTCGGCGAGGTCAGCTTCGCGCTGAAGGCCGGGCAGGGCCTCGGGGTGATCGGCCCCTCGGCCTCCGGCAAGTCGAGCCTGATCCGCGCGCTGATCGGCGTGTGGCCGCTCCTGCGCGGCAAGGTGCGCCTCGACGGGGCGGCCCTCGACCAGTGGGAACCGGCCGACCTCGGCCCCCATCTCGGCTACCTGCCGCAGGAGGCGGAGCTGTTCGCCGGCACCATCGGCGAGAACATCGCCCGCTTCGACCCGGCGGCCTCGGCCGAGGCGGTGATCGCGGCGGCGCAGGCGGCGGGCATCCACGAGATGGTGCTGCGGCTGACCGACGGCTACGACACCCGGATCGGCGAGGGCGGGGCGGGCCTGTCCTCCGGCCAGCGCCAGCGCATCGGCCTGGCGCGGGCGCTCTACGGCGACCCGTTCCTGGTGATCCTCGACGAGCCCAACGCCAACCTCGATGCCGAGGGCGAGAACGCGCTGACCCGGGCGATCCTCGGCGTGCGGGCGCGGGGCGGCATCTGCATCGTCGTGGCCCACCGCCCCTCGGCCCTGGCCGCGCTCGACCTCGTGCTGATGATGGCCGACGGCCGCGCCCAGGCCTTCGGCCCGAAGGACGAGGTGTTCAAGCGCGTGCTGCGCGCCGCCCCCGAACCGGCCCCGGCGGGGCTGCCCGCGCAAGGGCCCGCGAAGCCGACCCTGCAGGAAAGCGCCTGACCATGGCCGACCCCGTGATCCTCGCAGGCCCGATCCCCGCCGTCCCGGCCGCCCCCCTGCCGCCGCGCCCCCGCGCCCGGGCCTCGATCCGGCGCCACCTCGCGCTGAGCCTGGGGCTCGGCACCGTGCTGGTGGTCGGCGTCGGCGGCTGGGCCACCTTCACCGAGATCGCCGGCGCGGTGATCGCGCCGGGCCAGCTCGTGGTCGAGTCCGACGTCAAGAAGGTGCAGCACCCCACCGGCGGGGTGGTCGGGGAGCTGCGCGTGCGCGAGGGCGACCGGGTCAAGGCCGGCGACGTGCTGATCCGCCTCGACGAGACGCAGACCCGGGCCAACCTCGACATCGTGCTGCGGGCGCTGGATGAGCTCGACGCGCGCCATGCCCGCGACGAGGCCGAGCGCGACGACGCCCCGACGATCGCCTTCCCCGCCGAGCTGCTGGGCCGCCGGGACGCCGACCCCTCGGTCGCCCGCCTCGTCGACGGCGAGACCCGCCTGTTCGCCGCCCGCCGCGCCGGCCGCGCCGGGCAGAAGGCGCAGCTCTCCGAGCGCATCGAGCAGCTGCGCCAGGAGATCGGCGGCCTGACCCAGCAGGCCAACGCCAAGGAGCGCGAGATCGCGCTGATCCTCACCGAGCTGACGGGGGTGCGCGAGCTCTACGCCAAGAACCTGGTGCCGCTCTCGCGCGTCACGGCGCTCGAGCGCGAGACCGCCCGGCTCCAGGGCGAGCGCGGCCAGCTCGTCGCGCAGACCGCCTCGGCCAAGGGCAAGATCACCGAGACCGAGCTGCAGATCCTGCAGGTCGACGGCGACATGCGCACCGAGGTCGGCAAGGATCTCGCCGAGATCCGCGGCAAGCGCTCGGAGCTGCGCGAGAAGCGGGTCGCGGCCGAGGACCAGCTCAAGCGCATCGACCTGCGCAGCCCGCAGGACGGCACCGTCCACCAGATGACGGTCCACACCGTGGGCGGGCTGGTGACGCCGTCCGAGCCGGCGATGCTGATCGTGCCCACGGCCGACCAGCTCGCCGTCGAGGTCAAGATCCCGCCCCAGGACATCGACAGCGTGCGCCGCGAGCAGCGCGCGGTGCTGCGGTTCTCCGCCTTCAACAGCCGCACCACGCCCGAGATCGACGGCACGGTGAGCCGCGTCTCGGCCGACGTCTCGACCGATCCCAAGACCGGCCAGAGCTACTACACCGCCCGCATCCGCGTGCCCGAGACCCAGCGCGAGCGCCTGGGCGAGGTCCAGCTCGTGCCCGGCATGCCGGTCGAGGCCTTCCTCCAGATCGGCGAGCGCTCCGTGATGAGCTACCTGATGAAGCCGCTCGCCGACCAGGTCGCCAAAGCCTGGCGCGAGAAGT
>NZ_JAKSYA010000160.1:0-115696 GCF_022829485.1 Methylobacterium sp. J-059 | reverse complement strand
CGCCGGCGGGCGGCGGAAGGGGGTGGGGGGGGAGGGCGGGCTTCCGGTCGGGGGGATGGGGCCGGCGCGTGGACCGAGGGGGCCGGCACGCCGGCGCGCAGGGCCGGCACGGGCTCGCGCAGCACCGCGTCGGCGCGGAGCGTGCGGGTCGCGCCGAGGGCCTGCGCCTGCAGGTGCGCCCGGGGCGTGTCCTCGTGGAGGACGCAGAGGAAGGGGACGCGCCCCGGGCCGAGCCGGTGCATGTACCGGTGCAGGCCCGAGACCTGCTGCGAATGGGCCAGCGAGGCGTCGCCGACCACGGCGACCACCTGGGACAGGTCGGGCGCGTTCCGGGACTGGTAGGGATCCAGCAGGTCGATCACCAGCGGCTCGCCGAGCGGTCGGAGCTGCCCGGCGAGCCTCCGGCCGCGCTCGGGCTGATCGGTGAGGACCAGGATCGTCTTCATGGATGTGCTTCGCCGCCCGCGATCCGCCCTTTCGCGCATCATGGGCCTGATTCCTCACCAGCGATTAAAGCAATCGCGGGTTGAGCGCGCAAAAAGCGGCCGGCGTGCATTGGCCTATAGGCACCGCGACGGGCAGATCCGGCTAGAACCCGCCTGCGTCCCGCCGCCGCATCCGCAGCCGGCGGCGGTGCCCGATCGCGCCGGCGATGCCGGGGCGGGAAGCGTCGGGCGGCCGCGGACCCGGTCCGGGCGGGGGACCCGGGCGGCCCCCCGTCGTCGTTTCAGGCGATGTACTGGGCGCCGTTGATCGTCAGGGTCGAGCCGGTGATGAAGCCCGAATCCTCGGCGGCGAGGTACTCGACCGCGCGGGCGATCTCCTCGGCCTCGCCCAGCCGCCCGACGGGGATCGTCGAGATGATCTTGTTGCGCACGTCCTCGGGCACCGCCATCACCATGTCGGTGGCGATGTAGCCCGGCGCGATCACGTTGACGGTGATGCCCTTCGCGGCGCTCTCCTGGGCCAGCGCCTTGGCGAAGCCGATCACGCCGGCCTTGGCGGCCGAGTAGTTGGCCTGGCCGATCTGGCCCTTCTGGCCGTTGATCGACGAGATCAGGATGATGCGCCCGAAGCCGCGGTTGCGCATGCCCTCGATCACCGGGCGGGTCACGGTGAAGGCCGAGTCGAGGTTGGTCTTGATGACCGCCTGCCACTTCTCGAAGGTCATCTTGTGGAACAGGCCGTCGCGGGTGATGCCGGCGTTGTTCACCAGCACGTCGACGGGGCCGACCTCGGCCTCGACCGCCTTGATGCCGGCCTCGCAGGCGGCGAAGTCGCCGACGTCGAACTTGAACACCGGGATGCCGGTCTCGGCCTTGAAGCTTTGAGCCGCCTCGTCGTTGCCGCCGTAGTTGGCGGCGACCTTGTAGCCCTTGGCCGCCAGGCCCTTCGAGATCGCCGCGCCGATGCCGCGGGTGCCGCCGGTGACGAGGGCGACGCGTTGCTGAGCCATGGTTTCCTCCAGTTTCTTGAACGTGTTCCAGTTTCTTGAACGTGTTCTCGGTCGCGATCGGGCCGGGTGCGACGGGCGTCGCCTCCGGCCCGCGGATGGTGCCGTCATGCCGCGTGCGGATGGCGTCCGCACGCGAAATGTTTTGCGTCCGGCCTAAAGCCGGATTTTCGGCTCCGGAGAGCTGTGGCTCACGCGCGCTCGATGCACATGGCGACGCCCATGCCACCGCCGATGCACAGGGTGGCGAGGCCCTTCTTGGCATCGCGGCGCTTCATCTCGTGCAGCAGGGTGACGAGGACGCGGGCGCCGGACGCGCCGATCGGGTGGCCGATGGCGATGGCGCCGCCGTTGACGTTCACCTTGGCGTCGTCCCAGCCCATGTCCTTGTTCACCGCGAGCGCCTGGGCGGCGAAGGCCTCGTTCGCCTCGATCAGGTCGAGGTCGGCGGGCTTCCAGCCGGCCTTGTCGAGCGCCTTTCGCGAGGCCGGGATCGGGCCCGTGCCCATGACCTTGGGGTCGACGCCGGCGGTGGCCCAGGACTTGATCGTGGCGAGCGGGGTGATGCCGCGGCGCTCGGCTTCCGAGGCCGACATCAGCACGATCGCGGCGGCGCCGTCGTTGAGGCCGGACGCGTTGGCGGCCGTCACCGTGCCGTCCTTGGAGAAGGCCGGCTTCAGCTTGGCCATGGCCTCCACCGTCGCGCCGTCGCGGATGTACTCGTCGGTGTCGACGACCACGTCGCCCTTGCGGCCCTGGACGGTGACCGGGGCGATCTCCTCCTTGAAGCGGCCCTCCTTGCGGGCGGCCTCGGCCTTGTTCTGCGAGCGGGTGGCGAACTGGTCCTGCTGCTCGCGGGTGAGCTGGAAGGCCTGGGCCACGTTCTCGGCGGTGGTGCCCATGTGGTAGCCGTTGAAGGCGTCCCAGAGCCCGTCCTTGATCATGGTGTCGACGAGCTTGACGTCGCCCATCTTCTGGCCGCCGCGCAGGTACTGCGCGTGGGGGGCGAGCGACATCGACTCCTGGCCGCCGGCGACGATGACGGTGGCGTCGCCGTTGGCGATCTGCTGCATGCCGATGGCGACGGTGCGCAGGCCCGAGCCGCAGACCTGGTTGACGCCCCAGGCGGTGGCCTTCTCGGGGATGCCGGCGGCGATGGCGGCCTGGCGGGCGGGGTTCTGGCCGGCGCCGGCGGTGAGCACCTGGCCGAAGATCACCTCGTCCACGTCGTCGGGGGAGACGCCGGCGCGCTCGAGGGCGGCCTTGATCGCCACCTTGCCGAGCTCGTGCGCGGGCACCGTGTTGAAGGCGCCGCCGAACGAACCAACCGCCGTGCGCGCCGCGCCGACGATGACGATGTCTTCGCTTGCCATCTGAAACGTTCTCCTCGTGGTCGGCCGGCGCGTCTTGGAGATCGCGCGCTCGAAAATGCCGTTCCCCCGGATGAAGGGCCTCGCTCGATCGAAGTCAAGAAGGCTGAACCGCCGGGCGTGACGCTCGGCGGGCGGCGGCTGCTCGCTCGGGCGACCCGGGACGCGCCGGGAATTAGCATTATTCCGCGGGAAAAGGCGCCAGATTGCTATTTTCGTCGCCGGCTGAAAGCCTTAAGGTCGAGATCGGCGCGTGGGCGGCTCCCGGCGGCGGGGGCCCGGCCGTGGTCGTCGCGCGATCGGGGAGAGGCCGCAGAGATGGCGGACAGCGTCAAGGCACAACAGACCGTCATCAAGAAGTACGCCAACCGGCGCCTGTACCACACCGGAACCTCGACCTACGTCACCCTCGAGGACCTCTCGACGATGGTGCAGAACGGCGAGGACTTCGTCGTCTACGACGCGCGCACCAGCGACGACATCACCCGCTCGGTGCTGACGCAGATCATCTTCGAGCAGGAGAACAAGGCCGGCGCCGACAACCTCCTGCCGGTGGCGTTCCTGCGCCAGCTGATCCGCTTCTACGGCGACAGCATGCGCACGATGGTGCCGAGCTTCCTCGAGTTCTCGATGGCGAACTTCGCGCGTGACCAGGACGGCCTGCGCGAGAAGTTCTCGACCGGATTCGGCTCGTCGGCGTTCCAGAGCGCCATCGAGCAGCAGGTGCGGGCCAACATGGGCTTCTTCGGCGACGCCATGAAGATGTTCACCGGCTTCACCCCGCCCGGCGTGACGAACGCCGGCACCCATGCCGGGCAGGCCGCCCCGCCCGCGCCGGCCGCCGCCGCCGGCAGCGACCTCGACGACCTCAAGCGCCAGATGCTGGCGATGCAGGAGCGCCTCGAGGCGCTGGCGAAGAAGTAGGGATCTCTTCCCGCCCCCCGACGGATCTCGGGCGTGCCCGAGATCCGCACCCCGTGTGCCCAGGTCGGGCAGGCCCGACTTGGGTGCGGGGGAGGGGAGAGGCGCGTGCCGATAAAAGGTTGACGAACCGTTAACATCGGCCCCACCTTTGCAGCGCCGGCCCCGACCGGGCCGGGAGATGCGGGCGATGATGCAGATCGGGACAATCGGGCGTGTCGGGACGGTACGGGCGACCGTGCGGCCGCAGGCGCCCGAGCCGCGGGAGCCGGCGCGGCCGACCGCGCCCTCCCGCGCCCTGGTGGCGATTGCCGGCGGGCGGGCCGAGGCGCCGGAGGACGCGGCCACGCAAAAAGCCCGCGGCGGCACGCGGCCGCTCGCAGGCTTCCTGACACAGATGATCGTCGAATCCGACCCGACCCTGCGGCCGTCGCGGCTGGAGCGCACCGGGATCGCCGCCGCGCGCTACGCCGAGACGGCGCGGCTCACGGCCTGATCCCGGACGGCCGTCTCAGGCCTCGGTCGACTTGACGTTCAGGACCTGGCGGCCGCGATACATGCCGGTCTTCAGGTCGATGTGGTGGGGGCGGCGCAGCTCGCCCGAATCCTTGTCCGTCACGTAGGTCGGCGCCTTGAGGGCGTCGGCCGAGCGGCGCATGCCGCGGCGGGAGGGGGAGGTCTTGCGCTTCGGAACGGCCATGACGGGAAATCCTTGCGGTCTGGCGCCAAAGCGGCGCCCGGGCGTCTCCCGATCGGGATCGCCTCGCGCACCGCTCAATACGGAGATTCGAAGGCGCGCTTATAGCGGCGGCGGGCCGGCATGGCTAGGGGGCGTCGCGCGCCCTCGGCGAGCCCCCGGAACGGCGCGACGCTCCGCTCGGGAACGGCCCCGGATGGTGCGACGATGACGGCCCGTTGCCGGCCATCTGTGGGGCGCAATACTTGCCGACGGCGGGGTATGATGCCGCGGGCGCAACCTGAGCCGGGGCCGGCGAAGATGCGTGCCACGCGGAAGAAAGTCGGGCGGGGGCAGAATTCTTTGAACCTTTTCCCGTCCATGCCCCGTTAAGCTTCGGGGCCGCCCGGCTGTTCGCATTACGAACCGGGCGCCCCGCCTCCTGAAGTCCCGCCGGCACGTGGGGTGACCCCGACCGACCCGACGGCGGATACGACCCGTTGAGAGAGATCACGTTCGATGGAATCGTCCGACGCGTGGCGCCAGACCGGCCGCCTGGACACCGAGCAGGGCAAGGGCGACCCGTTCGCCGCCGCGGTCCGCGCGACGCGGATGGCGATGATCATCACCGATCCGCGCCAGGCCGACAACCCGATCGTGTTCGTCAACGACGCGTTCCTGCGGATGACCGGCTACGCCCGCGACGAGATCATGGGCCGCAATTGCCGCTTCCTGCAGGGCGCGGGCACCGACCGCGGCGCCGTCGCGCTCATCCGCGAGGCGGTGACGGCGGGGCGGGACATCGCCATCGACATCCTGAACTACCGCAAGGACGGCACCCCGTTCTGGAACGCGCTGTACCTCAGCCCGGTCACCAACGAGGCCGGCGAAGTGCCCTACTTCTTCGCCTCGCAGCTCGACGTGACCGACCGCGTCGACGCGCACATGCGGGTCGAGCAGGAGAAGGCGCATTTCGAGGCCGAGGTCGCCAAGCGCACCCACGACCTCAGCCAGTCGCTCGCGACGCAGACGATGCTGGTCCACGAGGTCGACCACCGGGTCAAGAACAACCTCCAGATGATCGCCGCCCTGCTCGCCATGCAGACCAAGGCGATCACCGACCCGTCGGCGCGCGCGGCGATGGAGATGATGCTGACCCGCGTCGAGGCGCTCGGCACCGTGCACCGGCGGCTGTACCAGTCGAACGACGTCGAGCGCTTCGACGTCGCCGAGTTCGCCCGCGACCTCTCCAACGACCTGGTGCGCGGCTCCGGCCGCGACGGCATCCGCCTGCATCTCGACCTCGAGACGGTGGAGGTGCCGGTCTCCAAGGCGCCGCCGGTGGCGCTGATGATGAACGAGCTCATCACCAACGCGCTCAAGCACGCCTTCCCCGACGAGCGCCCCGGCCGGCTCTCGGTCACGGTCGCGCCGGACGGCAAGTACTTCGCCATCAAGATCGCCGACGACGGCATCGGCATGCCGATCGAGGTGATGGAGAAGCGCTCCTTCGGCAAGCGCCTCATCGGCACCCTGTGCCGGCAGCTGAACGCCAGCATCGCCTGGCAGTCGAACGAGCCGGGGACCACGGTCAACATACGCCTGCCGCGCGAGACGGCGGACAGTTCGGAGACGCCGTGACCGAACCGCTGCGGATCCTGGTGGTGGAGGACGAGGCCCTCATCCTCATGCAGATCGAGATGATGCTCGAGGAGGCCGGGCACCGCGTGGTCGGCACCGCCATGACCGCCGCCGAGGCGATCGCCCAGATCGAGGCGTGCCGGCCCGAGCTGGTGCTGATCGACCTGCGGCTCGCCGACGGCTCGTCCGGGATCGAGGTGGCGCAGGCGATCCGCGACCGCGCCGGCATCACCGCCGCCTTCATGACCGCCAACGCGCGCCAGCTCACCGAGGAGATGGAGGGGGCGACGGCGGTGATCTCGAAGCCGTTCAGCGAGACCGTGCTCGAGGCCGCGCTCGCCTACCTCGAGACCTGCGTGCGCCGCCCGCCGCCGACCGGCCCGGTGCCGAACGGGATGCGGATCTCGCCGCAATGCCTCGCCCGCTTCGCCGCGATGCGCCCCTGACGGCCGCCGGGCCCCGATGACGGAACGGATGCGCGCGCTCGGGATTGGAACCGGCGCCTGGGGCGGCGTGTCGCAGCGTTAAGCCGCGGTTCAAGCGCGCCGGCCCACACCCCAGGCCGTCGGCGCCGGGCACCGGGCCGCCGTTCCTTCGGGAGGACCACCATGGCCACTCAGTTCCTGCGCACCCTCGCCGTTCTCGCCTGCCTCGCCGCCGCGCCGGCGCTGGCGCAGAGCCCCGCCCCCGCGACCCCGACCAAGCCCGCGGCGACCGCGCCCGCCGCCCCGGCCGCGCCGATGAAGCCCTCGGCCCCCGTCGCCGGCGCGCCGAACGCCGCCAAGGGCGCCCTGCTCGACCTCAACAGCGCCTCCGCCGCCGAGCTCGACGCGCTCCCCGGCATCGGCGCCGCCCGCTCGGCCGCGATCATCAAGGGCCGCCCCTACAAGGGCAAGGACGACCTCGTTCAGAAGAAGATCCTCTCGCAGTCGGTCTACGACGGCATCAAGGACAAGGTCATCGCCAAGCAGAAGTGAATTTTTGGGAGTTTGGGCCGGCGCGCGGGGGGTGGCCGCGCGCCGGGAGTGGAGAGTGTTGGCGCTTGACAGAGTTCTATTGACCGCTTTCGACCATTCTCGCGCCCGAGGAAGGTCCGCTCCAGGTTTTGGGTGAGGCAGCGTCGGACGATCGGAATAGGTGGCAAAAGGACTGTAGGAAGGTTCATTCCTGAAACCTCTATCAATTTTCGATCATTAGTTTTGCTAAAACCTAGCGGGACTTCGCTGATGTTTTTTCTTCTCATTGCTATGTCTGGACTATCGTGCCCTTATCCAGCCGATCAATGGGTGCCGATCCCCTTTCGTCGAGACATGCCCAAGGAAGCAGTGATTGCTTTCGGAGAGTTGGCTGACAAAAACGAGCCATTCAATCGAACTGATTTAAAGACATCGCTGCCTTCGCGCCGTTTCGTGAATGCACGGGGTCATGGATGTGAGTTGATACTAACCTATATACGAGGAGGTAGAGGGGAAAGCTTGGAGGAAGCTAAGATGATGTTCGAAGACGGTCATTGGATGGTCGCTAAATATCAATAAATTCTGTTTTTGCAACATGATAAAATCTAATTATTGGATGAAGTAATCAAAGGGCGCGTAACCGGTTTTGCTTTAGGTCGAACGGCGCCTGAGCATCTGAGTAGAGTCGCATGCGGAACGCCCGCTTTCGGACCAAAGGCCGAACTCCGTCCCTCCCATAGCCCTCGTTCAAGCCCGTCGAACCCGCGTCCCCTCAACCTTGTCCCCCACCCCAGCGGATGATACCCGCCCCAAAAACCCCCCACCCCCAAAAGCCCGAAAACCATGCCGAGCCACACCATCCGCCTGCATCGCGGCGACCTGCCGGCCGGGTACGAGCCGGGGGCGGCGATCGCCGTCGACACCGAGACGCTGGGGCTCAACCCGCATCGCGACCGGCTCTGCGTCGTGCAGGTCTCGAAGGGCGACGGCTCGGCCGACGTCGTGCAGATCCTTCGCGATGGGCCGGTGCCCGCGGTGCTGGCGGGCATCCTGGCCGATGCGGGGGTGCGGAAGATCTTCCACTATGCGCGGTTCGACCTCGCGGTGCTGTACCGGGCGCTCGGGGTGATGCCGGCGCCGGTCTACTGCACCAAGATCGCCTCGAAGCTCGCGCGCACCTACACCGACCGGCACGGGCTCAAGGACGTGGTCCGCGAATGCGTCGGGGTCGACCTGTCGAAGGCGCAGCAATCCTCCGACTGGGGCGCCGAGACGCTGACGCCGGCGCAGGTGGAGTACGCCGCCTCCGACGTGCTCCACCTCCACGCCGCGCGCGACCGCCTCGACCGGATGCTGGCGCGCGAGAACCGCACGGATCTCGCCGAGGCCTGCTTCGCCTTCCTGCCGACCCGCGCCCGGCTCGACCTCGACGGCTGGCCCGAGGTCGACATCTTCGCCCACACCTGAGCGGCGCCCGGCCCGCGGCGGCGGCCCGGCGGGGGCGGCCGCCGGGCCGAGGCGGCGTCGGGCCGGATCAGTCGTCGCAGGGCAGCAGGTCGGCGCCGTCGGCGATGAACTGCGCGGTGTCGCGGACGGTCTGCGGCGTGCGCGGATCGTGGGCGACGAGGCCGGCCTCCTCGCGCAGGCGGTCGTTGCAGGCGCAGTGCGGCAGCCGGCCCGAGGCGCGGTCCGGCGTGCAGGCGTCGTGGTGGGCGCAGGCGAGGTCGAGGGCGTCCACCGGCGGGTGCCCCGGCCCGCGGTTGCCCGGGCCGCAGAAGTTGCCGTGGATCAGCAGGGCGTTGTGGGCGCCGTCGATCCGCGGCATCTCCTGCGCGTGGACCAGGGCGGGCAGCGCCACGGCGAGGGCGCCCGCGAGGGCGAGCCCGCGGAAACGGATGGTTCGAAAAACGGTCACGGTCGATCCTGTTCGCTGACGCCGCCCTCGACGGGGAAGATGGGGCGTCGATCCGGCAGGGCAACCGGCGGATCAGCCGCGCGATCCGAGCGTCGTCGCAAAGGTCGCACCGGGGTCGGGAGCCTACAGGGCCGGGCTCCGCCGGCGAAGCACCAGTCGATCGTGCCGGTCCGGTTGACGCATGTTAAGGCCGGACCGGGCCGTTGCTATCATAGGCTGCAAAGATCGCTCGGATCGGCAGGAAACTGCCGGATCTCAAGATCGCGTGTGGTGCGAAGACCGCGCGCGCTCAGCCGGCATGGCCGTCCTGCGGGCGGTCGAAGTCGAGCGACGCGGTGTCGATCACGATCTGCGTCCGGCTGATCACCTCGAGCTTGCGCAGGATCTCGGACACGTGGGCCTTCACGGTCGAGTCGCCGACCTGGAGCGCGTGGGCGATCTGCTTGTTGAGCTTGCCCTGGCGGATCATCAGCAGCACCCGCATCTGCTGCGGGGTGAGCCGGGCGATGCGCTCGGCGAGCGGGGCCTTCCGCGCGGCGCCGCGGGCGGGCGGCCCGGCCTCGGCGAGGCCTTCGGGAATCGCGAGCGCGCCGGCGAGCACGTCCCGGATCGCCCGCGTCAGCGTCGCCTTGTCGACCGCCTTCGGCACGTAGCCGGCCGCCCCGTGGTGCAGCGCCTCGCGCATGATGCGCGGATCCTCGTGCCCCGACACCACCAGGATCGGCACGCGCGGAAACCGGGCGCGGATGGTGACGAGCCCGTCGAAGCCCGACACCCCCCGCATCGACAGGTCGAGCAGCGTCAGCTCGATGCCGCGATGGGCGGCCAGCATCGCGCAGGCCGCCGCGATCCCGTCGGCCTCGTGCAGCACCGCGTCGGGATCGGACAGGCCGATCGTGCTGGCGAGCGCCTCGCGGAACAGCGGGTGGTCGTCGACGATCAGGAGTTCCATGGCCTCCCCCTCCGGGGCTCGGCCGCCCCGCGCGTCCGCCCGCAACCGCCGACGAGGCCTCGCACATCCGCCGCATCCGGCCAAGCCCGGGGCGCCGTCCGCAGGCAGCACGCGCCCCGTGGGGCGCCTGCTGGCCGCACGGCCGGCGACGCCCTCAGTTCGCCCGAACGACCTCGACGAGGTTGTCCGAGAACGAGGGCGCGTGGCCCATGTCGCTGAAGGCGCCCGACGAGATGCTGTTGACCGTGCCCTCGTTGAGCTGGCGCCAGTAGCCCAAAGTCGCGACCACGATGCCGGCCGTCACGTCGTCGGTGATGCGGGCCACGCCCTTGAAAACGCCGCGGTCGTTGGCGACCTGCACCTTGTCGCCGTCGCGAATGCCGCGGGCGTCGGCGTCGGCCTGGCTGATCAGTACGAACTGCTCGCCCTGGCCCTTCTGCTTGTCCTCCATGTTGGCGTAGCAGGAGTTCAGGAAGTAGTGGCTCTTGGGCGAGACGATGTTGAGCGGGAAGCGCCTGGCCAGCTCCGGGTCGTTGGCGTGGGATTCCCTCGGGCCGAGGTAGTCGGGCAGGGGATCGAGCGCCTCGCCGGGCTGGAAGCCCTCGTACATCTGCCGGAACGGCGGCGCGACGAAGTTCGTGGCGCCCTCCACCTTCAGCATGCACTTGCCGGTCGGCGTCGGGAAGTTGCCCTCCCGGTGCGGCGCCCGGTCGTCCGGCGTGCCGACCTTGAGGCGGGCGAAGCCGTGCTCGCGCATGTAGGCGAGGTCGATGCCCTCGCAGGCCGGCGACGACCAGTCGACGTAGTGCTCGAGGCACTCGCTGTCCGACCACGTGAAGTTCTCCTCCGCGTAGCCGAGCCGGGCCGCGAGCCGGCGGAAGATCTCGTTGTTCGGGATCGCCTCGCCGGGCGCGTCCGCGCACTTGGTGTTGTAGGTCAGGTAGAGGTGGCCCCAGGACAGGATCATGTCCTCCATCTCCGCGCCCATCGTGGCGGGCAGCAGGATGTCGGCGTAGGACGCCGTGTCGGAGATGAAGTGCTCGGCCGAGACCATGAACAGGTCCTCGCGCATCAGCCCCTCGACGATCTTGTCGGTCTCGGGCGCCTGCGTGACGGGGTTCGAGTTCCAGCACATCATCGACAGGATCGGCGGGTCGAGCTTCAGCTCGCCGGTGAGCGCGCGCCCGATCTGCAGGTTCGACACGACGCGGGTCCCCTCCGGGATCAGGTCGGGCCGGCACATCACGTCGAACTTGTAGGGATGCTCCCACACGCCGAACTGGGTGACGCCGCCGCCGACGTGACGCCACGCGCCGGTCAGCGCCGGGATGCAGGTGACGGCGCGGATGGTCTGGCCGCCGCCGTAATGCCGCTCCAGCGCCACGCCCATGCGGATGCCGACCGGCTGCTCGGTCGCCATCTCGCGGGCGAGCGTGCGGATGTCCTCGGCCGGGACGCCGGTGATCGCGGCGGCCCATTCCGGCGTGCGGGGCGCGGCCCGCTCCTTCAGCTCCGCGAAGCCGACCGTGTGGTTGTCGACGTAGTCCTGGTCGACGAGGCCCTGCGCGATGATCGAGTTGATCAGCGCCATGGCGAGCGCGCCGTCGGTGCCGGGCTTCGGGGCGATGTGCCAGTCGGCCGCCTTGGCGGTGCGCGAGGCGTAGGTGTCGATGACGACGACCTTGGCGCCCTTCTTCTGGGCGTCCTTGACGATGGCCCAGTGGTGCAGGTTCGTCGAGACCGAGTTGCAGGCCCAGATCACGATGTACTTGGAGTGGATGTAGCTGTCCGGGTCGAGGCCGGCGGTCGGGCCGACGGTGAGCAGCCACGCGGTGCAGGAGCCCTCGCCGCAGAAGGTGCGCTCGGTCACGGTGGCGCCCATGCGGTTGAAGAAGGCGTCGCCGCCGTTCAAGCCGTGCACGAGGCCCTGGTTGCCGAGGTAGCTGTAGGGCGCGATCGCCTCGGGGCCGTGCTGGTCGATGATCGCCTTCCAGCGCGTGACGATGGTGTCGAGCGCCTCGTCCCAGGTGATGCGCGCGAACTGCTTCGCGCCCTTCGGGCCGACGCGCTTCATCGGGTAGAGCAGCCGGTCGGGATGGTAGTGGCGCTTCTCGTAGTCCTTCAGCTTCACGCAGAGGCCGCCGCGGGTCATCGGATGGTCCGGGTTGCCCCGCACGCCGAGCAGCTCCCCGTCCTTCACCTCGAACAGCATCGAGCAGGTGTCCGGGCAATCGTGCGGGCAGCCGCCGAAGAAGGTCTCGGTCAGGCTCTCGGCCTCCGCGACGATCAGGGAGTCCGGCTTGACGATTTCGTTCATGTTTCCTCCACCGTCGGGCGTCCGGCCTTCTTGGCGTTCCGGATGGCGTGCCCGATTCACGCCTAAGGTGCACGAAACTGCAAACCATTCCAAATTCCGGGCGGGCGGAAGGGCCGGATCCGGTGCGATCCCTGGCACCGGCCGTTTCGTCGCGGCCGCGCCGAGCCCGCGTGCCGGCCGGCCACGGTTCCGATGTCGGCTCGGGTCGTACGGCTCCGGGAGGCCGCCGCCGATGAAGGGCGCCCGGTGGACCTGACGCGCGCGCGCAGGTCCACCGGAAGCGGACGTCGCCGTCGCGCCCGCGCACGACCCATGGCAAGGCCGGACGGTCCGCTTCCGGGCCGCGCATGGAGCGACGACTTGGGAACGCGGGACTTGTACTTGCGTCTGCTCGATGGATGCGAAAGCCGACCTGCCCCGCATGCTGACGTTCGGTCCTCCCGATCGCCCTCGAACGCAATCGTCGGATTGCCACATCTATAAATTGCGTGCACGTTCCGATCTGCCGCACGGAAGTCGTCCATGTGCGGGCATGGGACGGAAACCGGAGCGCCGATGATAGACCGCTCACGAGCAGACCGGTGCCTTGAGGTGGCCCGTGAGCTGCGCGCCATGGCCGAGGAGACGCGGCGGACGCTCCAGGCCTCGCGCGCGCTCGTCCTACGCTCCCGGGAGCAGACCGCTGCGGGGCCTCTCGCATCCTGCATGGACGACGCCCCCGGCCCGTCGAACCAATTGGTGGCGTCCCTCATCGAGGCCTACGAGGCCGCGGAAGACGACCCCGACACCCAGACCCGCCTGCTCCTCGGTCACGTGCTCCATCATGTCGGGCGTCGCATCGCCGGCGTGATGGGACCGCGCGTGGCCGGGATCGCCGTGCATTGATCGCCGCGGCGCGGGGATCGGCGGACGGTCATGATGAACGGTGACGACCTGCAGGACGACGACCCCGGTGCGCTGGTCCGCATCGCCCGGTCGCTGGGCGTTCCGGTGGCGACCTTCCTGACCGCCGACCCGGCTCGGGCACCGGACACCGAAACCGCCGTGGCGGGCCTGGATCATCTCCCCGAAGTGGTGGCGCTGCTGCGGCTGTTCGTGCGGCTGAAGAGCCCCGAGGCCCGGGCCCGCTGCCTCGCCTACGTCGTGCAGGAGGCCACGCACGACAGCTGATCCGCACGGCCGTCCTCGACATCGGGCGAGAACGCAGGATGCTGGGACCCGACGAACGGCATTGCATCGATCCGAAGGCTCAGAACATCGTGATGGACCACGACCACTTTCCGATCGTCGGCATCGGCGCGTCCGCGGGCGGCATCGAAGCGATGCAGGGCTTCTTCCGCGGGGTGCCGGAGACGCTCGGGGCAGCCTTCGTCATCGTCACGCATCTCAGCCGGGACCACAAGAGCCTGCTCCCGGACGTCCTGGCCCGGTTCACGCCGCTGGAGGTCGAGACCGCCACCGACGGCGCGCCGGTCCGACCGGGCCGCATCTACGTCATGCCGGGCGGTTTCGTCATGGGCATCGTGGACGGCCGGCTGACGTTGAGGCCGCTCGAGCCGAAGGTCCGCGAGACCAAGCCGGTCGACATCTTCCTGACGGCCCTGGCCCTCGACCAGGGCGAGCGCGCGGTCGGCGTGATCCTGTCCGGCGGCGACGGGGACGGCGCCATCGGCATCAAGGCGATCAAGGAGCACGGCGGCCTGACCTTGGCCCAGACCCTGGACGGCTTCGGGCCCGAGACCCCCGACATGCCGCTCAGCTCGCTGCGGACCGGCTTCGTCGATTTCGGCGAGCCGGCCGAACGGATGGGCGACCGGATCGCCGCGCACAGCACCGCCGCGCGGGAGGCCCAGGCCGACCCGGCCGCGCAGGAGCTCGACGCCGAGCTGCTTGCTGAGATCTTCGTCATCCTCCGCTCGCAGGTCGGGCACGACTTCTCGGGCTACAAGCCCAACACCTTCGTGCGTCGCCTGCAGCGGCGCATCGGCGTGGTCGGGGCGGCCGGGCCGGACGCCTACCTCAAGCGGCTGCGTGCCGACCCGGCGGAAGTCGGGGCGCTGTTCCGGGATCTGCTGATCGGCGTGACGAACTTCTTCCGCGACGCCGCCGCCTTCGAGGCGCTCGCCGCCCACGTCATCCCGAAGCTTCTCGATGCGCGCGCGGCGACCGAGATCGTGCGGGTCTGGGTGCCGGCCTGCTCGACCGGCGAGGAGGTCTACTCCCTGGCCATCCTCCTGCGCGAGCACATGCTCACCCTGGCGGATCCGCCGCGCGTGCAGATCTTCGCCACCGACATCGACGAGCGCTCGCTCACGGTCGCCCGGACCGGCCTCTACCCGAGGACCTACCTGTCCGCCGTCTCGCCCGAGCGGGTCGCGCAGCACTTCGTCGTCGAGGGCGACAGCGCGGTGGTCAAGAAGGCCGTGCGCGACCTGTGCACCTTCGCCCCGCACAGCGTGCTGCGCGACCCGCCGTTCTCGCGCCTCGATCTCGTCTCGTGCCGAAACCTGCTGATCTACCTCGGCGTCGATGCCCAGCAGCAGCTGATGCCGGTGCTGCACTACGCCCTGCGTCCGCGCGGCTACCTGTTCATCGGCATGGCCGAGAACGTGACGCGCTTCGAGGACCTGTTCGAGACGATCGACAAGCGGCACCGCATCTTCCAGGCGCGGGACGCGATCCCGCCGGCCCGGTTGCCGCCGATGTCCGGGCCGGACACGGCGGTCTTCGTGGGGACCGGCCATCCGCACCGGCGCAACGTGAAGACGCACGCGGCCCTGCGGCACACGGTCGAGACGCTGATGCTGTCCGAGTTCACGCCCCCCCACGCGGTCGTGACGCGGACGGGCGAGGCCGTGCATTACTCGTCGCGGATCGGCGATCATCTGGAGGTCGTGCCCGGCCAGCCGACCCGGGAGCTGGCCGCGATGGCGCGCAAGGGCCTGCGGCTGGATCTCCGGACGGCCCTGCGCGAGGCGATCGAGGGCAACACCCGGGTCGTGCGCGACAGCATCGGCGTCGAGCTTCCGGACGGGCGCCTGCAGACGATCACCCTGGTCGTCAAGCCGCTCCACACGCCGAGCGAGACGGAGCCGCTGTTCCTGGTGGTGTTCGACGAGGCCGCCGCCCCCGTCGAGAAGGAGCGGCGGCAGGCTCTGGAAGCCGACGATCGGGACGCGGCGATCCACGGCCTGGAGCGCGAGCTGAGCAGCACGCGCGAGCGGCTCCAATCCGTGATCGAGGAGTACGAGACCTCCCTCGAGGAGCTCAAATCCTCGAACGAGGAGCTGTACTCCGTCAACGAGGAGATGCAGGCCGCCAACGAGGAGCTCGAGGCCGCGAAGGAGGAGACGCAGTCTCTGAACGAAGAGCTTCAGACGATGAACGTCGAGCTGACGTCGAAGATCGAGGCGATCGATCAGCTGAGCGACGACCAGGCCACGCTGTTCGAGGGCATGAACGTTGCCAGCGTGCTCCTCACGCCGGATCTCCACATCCGCATGTTCACCCGTGCCGCGGCGCAGATCTTCGGCTTGCAGCCGAGCGACGTCGGCCGGTCCCTGCGCAACTTCTCGGCGCCGATCGCCCTGACGTGGCTGTCGGACGAGATCCCGACGGTGCTGGCGACGCGCCGGCCCTCCGAGCGGACGATCGAGGGCGCGGACGGCGCCCGCTACCATGTCCGGTTGATGGCCTCGTCCCGGAAGGGCAGCCGGGCGCCCGGCATCGTCGCGAACTTCACGAACCTGCGCGAGCCGGGGTGACCGACCGTCTTGCCCTGCGCGCCCGCGACCTCGGCGACGCCCGCACCGGTGCCCGTGCGCGGGCACCGGCCGTCGGCACGGCTTTGCGGAGCATGGCGCCTTCCGGCTCATGAGCGCGCGGATCGCGGCGCCGGCCCAGGCCGATGGTCGAACGGCAGCTTTTCGGCCGCTCGCCACCCCCAGGCGACCCCCGGAAACCGAGCCGCAGAGCGAAGACCCTCGCGCCGAGGCTTCCTCAGCCCTTCGGGCGGTCCAGCTGCGCGATCAGCGCTTCGAGGCGCTCGCTCACCGGGGCGGAGAGGGTGTCGGCGTAGAGGTTGCGCAGGTTTTGGCCGAGGTGGCGGCGCACGCTCGGGTTCAGCGGCGGCTGGGTCTGGGGCGTCTCGCCCGGCCGGGACGTCTGCGGCTTCGCCATGACCACCGGACCCTCACGCCATTCCGACATCCCGGCAGAATGGCAAAGCTTGGTTAAGGCCTCGTCACCGGCAGGCCGCAGATGTCGCGGAATCGGAACCGTGCGCGGCGGGGGATTGTTGGCCGGTTGAGATCCCGTCGATTCCCCGATCCAGAACCCCGGACCCCGCGCGTGCTCCTCCCCCGCCTCATCTCCGCCGCCGCCGCCCTGGCGATCGCGCTCGCCTGCACCCCCGGGCACGCCCAGACCAAGCCCGGCGAGATCAAGGGCGTCGACGCGATGGGCGACAAGTCCCGCAGCGCCAACGACGGCTGGAGCCAGGCCCCCGTGCCGCGGGAGGAATCGGCGGCCAAGGACGCGCCCAATCCCGGCGGCAACGCGACGGCCGAGAACCGCAACCGCGACGTGCCGGGCGCCTCGACCGGGTCCTCCTCCGGCACCGAGCCGCAGGCGCCGCTCGATCACCGCACCCCGGGCCCCTCGGGCCAGAACCCCGCCTCGCCGTCCAAGTAAGACGTCCTTAAACCAAGTCTTGCTTCGGCCGGGCTCGGGCCCGGCAAAATATTGCAGCCGCCGCGGGATGGATCGGGCCGGCAAATCGTGGCGGCCCCGACGGCGACAGACCGACGATCTGTGTCACGGAACCGCACTTGCCTCGGCGCGCCAATCCTGGGATGCATGCTGGAATAACTCCAGTTCTGATCGGGATGGACGGATGACGATTCAGGTCTCTCGCCGCGGCCTGCTGAAGGGTGGCGCCGTCACCCTCGCGGGCGGCTCGCTCGGCGCCCTCGGCTTCGGCGGCCTCGAGCCGGCGATGGCGGCGGCGGTGCGCCCCTTCAAGCTCGCGCAGATGCGCGAGACCCGCAACACCTGCCCCTACTGCTCGGTCGCCTGCGGCATCATCCTCTACAGCCTCGGCGACAAGTCGAAGAACGCCCGCTCGGCGGTGATGCACGTCGAGGGCGATCCCGATCACCCGATCAACCGCGGCACGCTCTGCCCGAAGGGCTCGGCGCTGCTCGACTTCATCCAGGCCGAGACCCGGACGAAGTACCCGCTGCACCGCGAGGCCGGCGCGAAGGAGTTCAAGCGCGTCTCCTGGGAATTCGCCTTCGAGCGGATCGCCCGGCTGATGAAGGAGGACCGCGACAAGAACTTCGTGGCCAAGAACGGCGACCTCACGGTCAACCGCTGGACCACGATGGGCTTCCTCGGCGCCTCCGCGACCTCCAACGAGACCGCGTGGCTGACCTACAAGACGGTCCGAAGCATGGGGGCCCTGGTCTTCGACAACCAGGCCAGGGTTTGACACGGCCCATCGGTCGCCAGTCTGGCGCCCTCCTTCGGCCGCGGTGCGATGACCAACCTCTGGATGGACATCAAGCACGCGGACGTCATCACCGTCATGGGCGGCAATGCCGCTGAGGCGCATCCCTGCGGCTTCAAGTGGGTGGTCGAGGCCAAGGCCCACAACAACGCCAAGCTGATCGTCGTCGACCCGCGCTTCACGCGCACCGCGTCGGTGGCCGACCTGTACTGCCCGATCCGCCAGGGGACCGACATCGCGTTCCTGTCGGGCGTGGCCAAGTACCTGCTCGACAACGACAAGCTGCAGCACCGCTACGTCGCGGCGTATTCCAACGCCGGCTATGTCGTGCGCGAGGGCTACGACTTCCAGGACGGGCTGTTCTCCGGCTACGATCCGGAGAAGCGCGACTACGACAAGTCGACCTGGGACTACGAGATCGGTCCGGACGGCTACGCGGTCGTCGACGAGACGATGCAGCACCCGCGCTGCGTCATGCAGCTCCTGAAGAAGCACGTCGCGCTCTACACGCCCGAGATGGTGTCGCGGATCTGCGGCTCGCCGCAGGAGACCTTCCTCAAGGTCTGCGAGCTCATTGCCACGACCTCGACACCCGACCGGACGATGGCCTCGCTCTACGCGCTCGGCTGGACCCACCACTCGAAGGGCTCGCAGAACATCCGCTCGATGTGCATCGTGCAGACCCTGCTCGGCAACATCGGGATGCTGGGCGGCGGCATGCAGGCGCTGCGCGGCCACTCCAACATCCAGGGGCTGACCGACATC
This sequence comes from Methylobacterium sp. J-059, assembly GCF_022829485.1. Taxonomy (NCBI): domain Bacteria; kingdom Pseudomonadati; phylum Pseudomonadota; class Alphaproteobacteria; order Hyphomicrobiales; family Methylobacteriaceae; genus Methylobacterium; species Methylobacterium sp. J-059. Next base: position 97,221 of record NZ_JAKSYA010000160.1, on the reverse strand, counting down.
GGGCTGATGTCGAACCTCATCCCCGGCTACCTGAACATCCCGATCGAGAAGGAGCCGACCTACCAGTCCTACGCCGAGAAGCGGCAGTTCAAGCCGCTGCGCCCGGGCCAGACCAGCTACTGGTCGAACTACAACAAGTTCTTCGTCTCGTTCCAGAAGGCGATGTGGGGCGAGAAGGCGACCAAGGAGAACGACTGGGCCTACGACTACCTGCCCAAGCTCGACGTGCCGACCTACGACGTGCTGCGCGGCTTCGAGCTGGCGAAGCAAGGCAAGATGACCGGGTACATCATCCAGGGCTTCAACCCCCTGCTGTCGTTCCCCAATCGCGCCAAGATGACGGAAGCCTTCTCCAAGATGAAGTTCATCGTGGTGATGGATCCGCTCAAGACCGAGACCGCGCGGTTCTGGGAGAACCACGGCGAGTACAACGACGTCGACACCGCCTCGATCCAGACCGAGGTGTTCGAGCTGCCGACGACGCTGTTCGCCGAGGAGGAGGGCTCGCTCTCCAACTCCAGCCGCTGGCTGCAATGGCACTGGCAGGCCCAGGACGCGCCGGGCGAGTGCAAGCCCGACATCGACATCATGGCGGGCATCTTCCTGCGCATGAAGGAGATGTACCAGAAGGAGGGCGGCGCCTTCCCGGACGCGATGCTCAACCTGACCTGGAACTACGCGATCGCCCACGAGCCGACCCCGGTCGAGCTCGCGCGCGAGCTGAACGGCTACACGCTCGCCCCGACGCCGGGCCTCGACGGGCAGACCCTGCCGGCCGGGCGCCAGGTCGACGGCTTCGCCCAGCTCAAGGACGACGGCACCACGGCCTGCGGCTGCTGGGTCTACTCGGGCTGCTACACGGAGAAGGGCAACACCATGGCCCGCCGGGACAACACCGATCCTGGCGACCGCGGCATCGCGCCGAACTGGGCCTTCGCCTGGCCGGCCAACCGCCGCGTGCTCTACAACCGCGCCTCGTGCGACCCGGAAGGGAAGCCGTGGTCGGAGAAGAAGAAGCTCATCGAGTGGAACGGCAAGCAGTGGGTCGGCTTCGACGTGCCGGATTACGGCGTCACCGTCGCCCCCGATAAGGGCGTCGGCCCGTTCATCCTCAACCAGGAGGGCGTCGCCCGCCTGTGGACCCGCGGCCTGATGCGCGACGGGCCGTTCCCGACGCACTACGAGCCGTTCGAGTCGCCGATGGCCAACATCCCGTTCCCGCGGGTGAAGGGCAACCCGGCGTCGCGGATCTTCAAGGACGACCTGGCCGATCTCGGCACCTCGGAGGAGTTCCCCTACGCGGCGACGAGCTACCGGCTGACCGAGCACTTCCACGGCTGGACCAAGCACGCCCGGATCAACGCGATCCTCCAGCCGGAGGCCTTCGTCGAGATCTCCGAGCAGCTCGCGAAGGAGAAGGGCATCGTCAAGGGCGGCTGGGTCCGGGTCTGGTCCAAGCGCGGCTCACTCAAGGCCAAGGCGGTCGTCACCAAGCGCATCAAGCCGCTGATGTGCGACGGGAAGGCCGTCCACGTGGTCGGCATCCCGCAGCATTGGGGCTTCATGGGCCAGACGAAGAAAGGATGGCACCCGAACTCGCTCACCCCGGTGGTCGGCGACGCCAACACCGAGACGCCCGAGTTCAAGGCGTGGCTCGTCAACATCGAGGCGACGACGCCTCCTGCTGACGCCGTCGCGTAAGGGGAGCATCAGACCATGGCCGATTACAGCTCCCTCGACATCCGGCAGCGCTCCGCCTCCACGGAGACGCCGCCGGCCATCCGCTCGCACATGGAGGTCGCCAAGCTCATCGACGTGTCGAAGTGCATCGGCTGCAAGGCCTGCCAGTCGGCCTGCGAGGAGTGGAACGACCTGCGCGACGACGTCGGCGTCAACGTCGGCGTCTACGACAACCCGCACGACCTCACGCCCAAGACGTGGACCCTGATGCGGTTCACCGAGTACGAGAACGAGGCGACCAACAACCTCGAATGGCTGATCCGCAAGGACGGCTGCATGCACTGCACCGATCCGGGCTGCCTCAAGGCGTGCCCGTCCCCCGGCGCGATCGTGCAGTACTCCAACGGCATCGTCGACTTCATCGAGGAGAACTGCATCGGCTGCGGCTACTGCGTGAAGGGCTGCCCGTTCAACATCCCGCGCATCTCCGAGAAGGACCACAAGGCGTACAAGTGCACGCTGTGCTCGGACCGCGTCGCCGTCGGCCAGGCGCCCGCCTGCGCCAAGGCGTGCCCGACCGGCTCGATCATGTTCGGCACCAAGGCCGCGATGATCGAGCAGGCGCACGACCGGGTCGAGGACCTCAAGTCGCGCGGCTTCGAGCATGCCGGCCTGTACGACCCGGCCGGCGTCGGCGGCACGCACGTGATGTATGTGCTTCACCACGCCGACAAGCCGCAGCTCTATGCCGGCCTGCCGCTCGACCCGAAGATCTCGCCGCTGGTCGCCTTCTGGAAGGGCGGCGCCAAGGTGTTCGGGCTCGCCGCGATGGGCTTCGCGGCGGTCGCCGGGTTCTTCCACTACGTCACGGCGGGGCCGAACGAGGTCGTCGCCGAGGAGGAGGAAGAGGCGATCGAGTACGACCACGAGAAGCGCCGCGACGCCGAGAGCGGTGAGGCCCGGCCGCACTGACGGGCACGGGAGGCCGGCGCCGAAGGCGCGCCGGCCTCCCGGCTCTCGTTCGGGGCCACGGGCGCATCGATCGCGCGCGGTGGATTCCGGCGCGCGAGGACGACGCGGCCCTACGATAAGCGCGAGCCTTGTCCGCGATCGGGAGATCGTGGACGATGCTCCAGGTCGAGAGAAGCAGACCCGATGACCGTTCACACCGACATCCGAGACGGCGATGCCCGCCCCTTGCGCGAGGTGCACGAGGCGCCGGAGATCCTGTACGTTCCCCGCTACACCGGCCTGCAGCGCGTCAACCACTGGATCACCGCGATCCTGTTCACCCTGCTGACCCTCTCCGGCCTGGCGATGTTCACGCCGTACCTGTTCTCGCTCACCGGCATCTTCGGCGGGGGCCAGGCGACGCGGGCGATCCACCCGTGGTTCGGCGTGGCGCTGGCGGTCAGCTTCGCGCTGCTGTTCCTCCGCTTCTGGAAGCTCAACATCCCCAACAAGGACGACGTCGCCTGGTCGATGAAGATCGGCGACGTGGTCACCAACCGCGAGGACCGGCTGCCCGAGCTCGGCAAGTACAATGCCGGCCAGAAGGGCGTGTTCTGGGGCCAGACCGCGCTGATCGGGATCATGTTCGTCACCGGGCTGGTGATCTGGGACCAGTACTTCTACCAGTACACCGTCATCGAGACGAAGCGCTGGGCGCTGCTGGCGCACTCGCTCGCCGCGGTCGTCGCCATCGCGATCATCGTCGTGCACATCTACGCCGGCATCTGGGTGCGCGGCACCGGCCGGGCGATGGTGCGCGGCACCGTCACCGGCGGCTGGGCCTATCGCCACCACCGAAAGTGGTTCCGGCAGATCGCCGGCGGCAAGCGCCAGCGCGGCTCCACCGACAAGCGCGGGCACTGACGCCTTGGCCCGTTTCTTCAAGCGCACCCCCGCGGCCGAGCCCGCGGGGCAAGATCCCGCCGACACCGCCGGTAAAACCCCAAAACGCCAGAAGCTGCACGAGCTGCAGCCCGATCCCGACCGGATCGGCATCGCCGGCTCGGTGCCCTTCGTCCAGCTCCCCGTCCCGGCCGACCTGTTCGCGAACCGCGCCCTGCGGCTGCAGCGCCTCGCCCCCGACCATCCGATGGGCGGCTACCTCGACCTGCTCGCCCGCATCGCCACGGCGCAGGCCTCGGTTCAGACCGCGCGCGCCGGACAGGTGCCGCAGCCCGAGACCGAGCCGAATGCCGACCGCGCCCTGCGGCTCGAGCACGGCATGCCGCCGCTCTCGCGCCACAGCCTGGAGGCGCCGGGCGCCTTCCTGGCCTGCCTGGACGGGCTGCTCGCCGCCCTCGACCTCGGGCTAGCGCCGCAGGCCGCCCACGAGGCGGCGGCGGCGCTGCGATCCGCAACGCCGGAGGATCGCCTCGATCTCGGCGTGCAGGTGTTCGAGGGCGCTTTCCCGGTCGAGCGCATGGCCGAATGCGTGTTCGTCGCGGCCGCGCTCCAGCTCTGCCTGTCGGAGGCCGCCGCCCGCCTCGACCGGTCGGCGCTGAAGCCGGTGGCCGACGGCGTCTGCCCGGCCTGCGGCGGCGCTCCCGTGGCGAGCCTGATCGTCGCCTGGACCCCGGCCGACAAGGCGCGCTACCTCGCCTGCTCGCTCTGCGGCAGCCAGTGGAATCACGTCCGCATCCGCTGCACCGCCTGCGGCTCGGGCGAGGCGATCACCTACCAGAGCCTCGACGAGCTCTCGAAGGACATCCAGGTCGAGACCTGCGGCACCTGCCACAGCTACATCAAGCACCTGCACCAGCACCGCGACCCGGCGCTCGACCCCGTCGCCGACGACGTCGCCTCCTACGGCCTCGACCTGAAGATCGCCGAGGACGGCTTCCACAAGGCCGGGCTGAACCCGCTGTTCGTGACCTGAGCGCCGCTCCGCCGCCGGAGGCGAGGCGCCGGCGGCGCGGTTCCCCCCTTCCGCACCGGGCGGCGACATAACATCCATCGCGCGCGCGCATGGACCGATTGCGCGCAATCGACGTTGTCCGGGCTCAGGCGCTCGATGCGCCGTCCCCTCGTCCAGGCCCCACCCCCATGATCAAGCTCACCCTCGCCGCCGCCCTCGCGCTCGGCGTCGCCGCCCCCGCCGTCGCCCAGGTCATCGAGACGCCGACCGGCACCACCGTCGTCGTGCCGCCGGGCGCGCCGGGCGTGGTCACGCGCCAGACCAACTCGACCGGCGAGGAAGGCGCCGCCACCTACTCGCCGACCGGCCGCGCCGCCGACGGCATCGCCACCGACTCGGCCGCCTCCGGCAACGAGGGCCAGCCCTCGCGCATCGGCTCGACCGGCAGCGGCGGCGGCCGCTGAGCTTCCGTCCCATCGGCTGACGGCGGCCCCGTCGAAATCGGTGACTGCAGGCGCGTTCCAGTGCGGATGTGCCTGCTTCGGTTATCCGCGGTTCGGCGATGCGGCGCCACCTTCAGCCGGGTTTCCATCGCGCCAGCAGGCTCCGGCGCAACCGGCGCAGGCGTCCGGTGAGGCTTTGCCCGCGGCGCTCCGCCTCGGCCTCGACCTCGACATCGTAGCGCTCGATCCAGTCGATGTTCTCGGCGCGACGTGCCATCTGCTCGGCGACGCGACCAGGGTCGGGGATCTTCCAGCCGACCCCAAACCCATTCTCCGCGAAGGTCGTCGTGCCAGGTGTGAAGTAGTAGTGCGCGTGGTTCCTGTTGATGGCATCGAACAGGATGTAGTTTGCGTGCAGGTGCAGCATCCCCGACAAGGCGATGGTCCGCCGCGCCGGCGCCGAGAACGGCGCGGTATGGAAGGCCGAGCCAGTCAGCCCCATGACGACCCGTCTCTGGGCGAAGAGCTTGACCTGCTCGGCGAAGCTCATCGTCTCAGGGTACAAGATATCGACGCCCTGGCGCTCCAGCGCGGCCACAAGGTTGCTCTCGTTCACGAGGCGTTGAACCCCAGTCGGCAGGCGCGATTTCGACAAATAGGCCGGTCGCGTGACCGTATCGACCTCGGCTTCGGTCCAATGGCGACGCCCGATGGTGCGACACAGGTCGCCGAACACCGCGTGGGCGCTCTGCAAGCTCCGGAAGCTCGGCTCCGGGATTGCCACCCGCGGCAGCATGACGGGATCTGAGAAGCTCACCACCGCGTCGAGGGTCAAGTCGAGGCCGTCGAGCATCTCGGCGAGGAACGGGGGGCGCTCCCAGTACGACCGGCCATGCTCAGGCTGGCAGACGAGCCAAACCGGGCCCGGCTCCCGGCCGACCAGCGGCCACAGGCGCGAGAGGACGTCAACGATGAAATGCCCGTAATGTCCGGTCATTCCATCGATGAGGATGTACAATCCGTCCGACGCTGCTGGAAGCGTCCCGCCGCCATCTTCGTCGACCGCAGGGTCGTCGACCGCGACGACCCGGTGCGGCGACCCGCCGACGGCGGGGCGGTAGGTCATGGGCGCCAGCATGCGGAGGCTCGGATTCGCCGCAATCCGCTCGGTCTCGCCCCATATTGCGTTGATGCGTTGAATACGGGTCGCCATCGCCCGTTACATCCCCCGTCGCACCAATCATGTGCTTAGATCCTACGGGTAGCCGTAGCGGCTCTTGGCGGCGGCGAGCAGGTGCAGCGCCTCGCCGTCGCGGCCGGCGGCGCAGGCTGCCGAGGCATGGGCGAGGTCCGCGCTGAACCGGTCGCCGACCGGCTTGTTGAGGTTACCGGTGGCGACGTCGCTGTCGACCACGGCCTGGGTCCGGCCGATCGCCGGGCCGCAGCCGGAGCCCTGCGGCAGCACCACGGGGGCCGGCGCCGCCGCGACGGCGACGGCGGGCGCCGCGGCCTTCTGCTGGCAGCCGCCGAGCGCGGCGGCGGCGAGGAGGGCGGCGAGCGAAAATCCGGAAATCTTGGTCGGCACGGGCGGCTTTCCCTGACACGGCGCAGCTTGCGCCGGACGGTTTTTGACCCCGCGCCGCCGGGCGGTCAATCGTAGGCTTCGATTGCGGTGCTCGATCTGCGATCGCCGTTCGCGTGATCGCGGTTTCCCTCCCCCGCAGAGGGGGGAGGGAACAGCTCGTTCGTCGACCGAACCGGCCTACTTCGCCTTGTCGGCGATGGCCTTCAGGCCCGACTCGTAGATGCCGGAGATCGCGTCGGTGGCGACGGTGTCCGGGGCGCCCTTGGCGTTGAAGGTCCCGGTCCAGCTCAGCTTCGAGCCGGTGCCGTCCGGCGCCACCGAGAGCGTCGACTTGTAGTCGGAGACCGGCAGCGGGCCGGACAGGATCGTGTAGGTGTAGCTCATCACCTTGTCGTCGCGGGAGACCTGCTCCTCGACGAGGGTGCCGCCGCCCTTGAGCGAGAGGGTGCGGACCTTCATGCCGTCCTTCTCGGACAGCGCGCACTTCTCCACCGCCGGGTGCCAGTCGCCGATGCCGCAGAAGTCGCCGATGGCCTGCCAGACCTTGGCGGGCGGGGCAGCGACCGTGGCGGTCTTGGCGACGTCGATGGCGTAGCCCGGCACCGTGCCGGCGACGAGCGCGAGGACGGGCAGAGCGAGGGTCCGGATCATGATGGGCGTCTCCGACGATAGGCGGCGCGCGCCGGTATTCCCGGCGCCGGCCCTCTCAGGGGGCCCGCACGAGCTAGGCCTCGACCCCCGCCGTGGCAATGGCGGCCGGGATGCGGAGATCGCCGGCCGGCACCCATCGGTTCTCGCTAGCGCGCATTCCTGCGCCCGGCCTCGGCCAGCTGCTTGGCCCGCGCCCCCTGCGTTTCGAACATCCAGCCCGGGTATTCGCGCGGCAGCACGCTGACCGCGTCGAGGGCGTCGAGCTCGGGTTCGCTCAGCTCGATCTGCGTCGCGGCGATGTTGTCGTCGAGCTGGTCGAGGCGCTTGGCGCCGACGATGACGCTCGACACCACGCGCCGGTGCAGCAGCCACGCCAGCGCGATCTGCGCGATCGAGACGTTGCGGGCGGCCGCCATCGGCCGCATCGCGTCGATGCAGGATTCGGCGCGGCCGCGCTCCACCGGCGGGAAGTCGAAGGCGGCGCGCCGGCCCTCGCCGGCGGCGTCGCCGGAATACTTGCCCGAGAGCAGGCCGCCGGCGAGCGGGCTCCAGACCATCAGGCCGAGGCGCTCGCTCCGGAGCATCGGCACGATCTCGCGCTCGAGGTCGCGGCCGGCCAGCGTGTAGTAGGCCTGCAGGCTCTCGAAGCGGGCCAGCCCCTCGCGCTCGGAGATGCCGAGCGCCTTCACGATCTGCCAGGCCGCCCAGTTCGAGACGCCGACGTAGCGGACGTGGCCGTGCTGGACGAGGATGTCGAGCGCCCGCACCGTCTCCTCGATCGGGGTCGCCGGGTCGAAGCCGTGGATCTGGTAGAGGTCGATGTGGTCGAGCTGCAGCCGCTTCAGGCTGGCCTTCACCGCGTCGAGCAGATGCACCCGCGAGGCCCCGCGGCTGTTCGCGCCCGGCCCCGTCGGGCCGTAGGCCTTGGTCGCGACGACCACGTTCTCGCGCGGCACCTTGAGGGCCTTCAACGCCTGGCCGGTGATCTGCTCGGACAGGCCCTCGGCGTAGACGTCGGCGGTGTCGACGACATTGATCCCGGCATCGATCGCGCGGCCGACGAGGCGCTCGGCCTCCGCCTGGTCGAGCGCACCGATCTGCCGCCACATCCCTTCCCCGCCGCCGAAGGTCATCGTGCCGAGGCAGAGTTCCGAGACGAAGAGGCCGGTCCGGCCGAGCTTGTTCTGGCGCATGGGGGTGAATCCTATGAGGGGCGTGCCCTTCCCTCCCCCCTCTGCGGGGGAGGGTGGCCCGCGAAGCGGGTCGGGAGAGGGGAGCGACGATGCCTGAAAGGGCGCTCCCCTCTCCCGACCCTCGCTGACGCGAGGCCCACCCTCCCCCGTACCCAAGTCGGGCCTGCCCGACTTGGGCATACGGGGTGCGGATCTCGGGCAAGCCCGAGATCCGTCGGGGGGAGGGAAGGCGCGGCGGGCAAGGGACGGCGCATCGCTCGTCAGATAGGGCCGCCGCAGGCCGGGGCGAGCGGGCCGTCAGCCCTCGCAGCTCTCCGCGATCAGCCGGCGCACGAAGGCGGCGCAGGCGTCGAGCTCGGCGAGCGTGATGAATTCGTCGGCCTTGTGGGCGCGGGCGATCGAGCCCGGGCCGACCACCACCGCCGGCACGTCGCCGAGCGCCTGGAACAGCCCGCCCTCGGTGCCGAACGAGACCTTGGCGTGGCCGTTGCGGCCGGCGAGCCGCTTGGCCAGCGTCACCAGCGCGGAATCGGCCGCGGTCTCGAGGCCGGGATAATCGATCAGCGGGGCGACCGCGACGCCGCAGGCGGGATCGCGCGCGGCCATCTCCGCGGCGAGGGTCTCGGTTGCGAAGGCGATCGCGCGCCGGGCCAGCGCACCGGCATCGTCCGCGCCGATGGCCCGGAACTCGAAGTCGACGCTGCAGCGGTCCGGCACGATGTTGAGGGCGGTGCCGCCGTGGACGACGCTGCTGAGCCCGGTGGTGTGGGGCACGTCGTAGAGCGGATCGCGCGCGCCGGACGCCGCCAGCGCGTCGGCCATCTGCCTGACGTGGAGGATGAAGCGCGCGGCGTACTCGACCGCGTTGACGCCGGCCGGCGCCAGCGCCGAGTGGCAGGCCTTGCCGCGGAAGGTGACGCGGGCGGCGTGCTTGCCCTTGTGCCCGGTGACGACCGCCATCCCGGTCGGTTCGCCGACGAAGCATCCCAGCGGCGCGAGGCCCATCGCCCGCATCCGCGCGATCAGCGGGCGCACGCCGAGGCAGCCGACCTCCTCGTCGTAGGACAGGGCCAGGTGGAGCGGCCGGACGAGGGGCGCCGCCGCCATCTCCGGCAGGAGCGCGAGGCAGACGGCGACGAACCCCTTCATGTCCGAGGTGCCGCGCCCGTAGAGCCGGCCGTCGGCCTCGGTCAGCCGGAACGGGTCGTGGCTCCAGTCCTGGCCGGCCACCGGCACCACGTCGCTGTGCCCGGAGAGCACGTAGCCCGGCACGCCGGCCGGCCCGACCGTGATCCACAGGGCGGCCTTCTCCCCCGTCTCGTCCATCACCCGCTCGACCGCGGCGCCGTGCGTCTCCGCGAAATCCTGGACCCAGTCGACCAGCGGCAGGTTCGTCAGCGCGCTGGTGGTGTCGAACGCCACCAGCGTGGCGAGGATGTCCGTGGGCGTCGGTGCGGCTTGCATTCGGTCCTTCGTGCCGGGCTGCGGCGGCCGGGGGTGGTGCCGGGAGGGATAGCGAGAACCGGCCCCCGCGCGCAACGGCGCGGCTCGCACGCCGGCCGGCGCTCATCCGGCGGGTTTCGGCTTTCGCGGCCGGCGCGGGCGCTTCGGCGCGGCCTCGGCCCGGGCCAGGAACGCCGCGATGTCGGCGCCGAGGATCAGCGGCAGGTGGTCCGCGATCCGGGCGTCGTCCCAGGCCCACCAGCACACCTCCAGCAGGCGCGCGATGGTCTCCGGATCGAAGCGGTAGCGCAGGACGGTCGCCGGGTTCCCGGTGACGAGGGCGTAGGGCGGCACGTCGCGGCGCACCACCGCGCCCGCGCCGACCACGGCGCCGCTGCCGATGGTGACGCCCGACAGGATCGTGCTATTGGCCCCGAGCCAGACCTCGTCGCCGAGGACGACGTCGCCGCGGGTGGCGTGGTCGTGCGCGCCGGCCGCCGCGTTCGGCCAGAAGGCGGCGAGCGCCTGGAACGGGTAGGTGGTGACGAGGTCGGTGCGGTGGTTGCCGAGCGCGATGGTGACGTTCGGCCCGATCGAGCAGAACCGGCCGATGTGGAGCCGGGCCGATTCCGGCTCCAGCACCCGCGGATTGCCGTAGCTGTGCGCCCCCACGGTCCAGCCCCAGCGCGCGATGCCGCGGGCGAGGTGGAAGGCGGTGAGGTCGTCGAAGACCGGTTTGGGCTCGATCATGCGGCGGGGCTCCCCGTCGGCGCCGGCGGGTCGCGCCATGCCTTTCCCGTGCCTGCGATGCCTTTCTACCGTGTCCGCGATGCCTTCCCCCGTGTCAAAGCGCCGGGCGGCACGGGGGAGGATGGAAGGGGCGATCAGGGCCGCCGTGCGAGGCCGCCGGGGGCGGCCCGAACCTGCGGCTGCAGCGATCGATATTGAACAAGCCGGCCGCGACACCGTTGCTCCCGTATAGAAACCAGGAGGAAACTTGATGTCGTACAAGATTCTCGCGCTCGCCACCTGCCTGATCCTGCCGCTCGGCGGCACCGCCTTCGCCCAGACCGGCAGCCCGGGCGCCGGGCCCAGCGCGGGCGGCACCGTGAATTCGGGCAGCGGCGCGGGCACGGCGGGATCGACCGGCGGCACCATGAGCGGTTCGGGCACCATGGGCGGCTCGGGCACCATGGCCCCGGGCGCCAGTGCGCCGCCCCCCGGCGCCAGCGGCGGCCCCTCGACCAGCACCGCGGGCTCGCCCGCCGGCAGCGGCAGCGGAAACGGCACCACCGGCAGCGGTGCGGCGCCCAGCGGCCGCTGAAGGCCGCGCGGACCCTGATGGAGGCGGAGCGGGCCGGGCGGCCCGCTCCGCCTTTCGCGTTTCCGGCGCCATTCAGCCGCCCTGCAGGCTCTCCGCGAAGTCCTCGGGCACCTCGCCGAAGCTCGCCAGGATCGTCGCGCTTTCCAGCTCGCCGGTCTCGTCGTCGGCCACCACCTTCAGCGCCGCGGTGCCGGGCATCCGCCCGGACATGGCTTCCGCCTTCTTCAGCGCCCCGCTCTCGGTCGGCGCCACCTCGCGGTCGCCGGGCACCAGGCGCTTGCGCTTGACCACGAAGGTCTGGACCACGAACGTCGTCTTCATACCCATTGCGCGTGTCCTTGACCGGTGTGGCGCGAGCCTGGCCCACGATCCTCGGATCGCGAAACCGGGTCGCACGTCTTGTGGGGTCGCATCGTCACACGCGAGACGGCATCCGCCCCGCCTGAAAACGCTCCGACCCGAGGATTGGCACGATTGACGCTAGAGCCTGTCCCGTGATCGATGGATCACGAAACAGGCTCTATCCAGGGTGCGGGATCGCATTGTCTTCACGCGAGCCGGACGCCGCCTCGCTCGAAAATGCTCTCGCGCCGTCGATGCGCCACCCTCGCGTGCCCGCTCCTTCTACACGGAACCGTCGATGATCGAGACGCGCCGCCGTCCGTGCCGGACCTTGTCGCGCGCCGTCCTGTGCGGATGGGCGCTGGCATCCGCGGGCGGGCCGCTGGGCGCCGCGGCGCGCGACCTGCGCATCGGCCTCGCCGCGGAAGCCACGTCGATCGACCCGCATTTCCACAACCTCGGCCCCAACAACGCGCTGCGGCGCCACATCTTCGAGGGCCTGGTCACCACCGACCCCGCGATGACGGTGCTGCCCGCGCTGGCGCTCGCCTGGACGGCCGACGACGCGCATACCTGGACGTTCAGGCTGCGCCCGAACGTCACCTTCTCGGACGGCACGCCGTTCACCGCCAACGACGTGATCTACACCTTCTGCCGCATCCCGCTGGTGGAGAACTCGCCCTCCTCCTTCGCCACCTTCGTCCGGCCGTTCGAGAGCGTCACCGCGCCCGATCCGCTCACCGTGGTGATCAGGACCGCCGAGCCGCTGCCGCTGCTGCCGACCAACATCACCGCGCTCGGCATGCTCAGCGCCAAGGCCTCGGGCGCGCCCGGCCCGGTCACCTTCGCCAAGGGCGGGTGCGCCGGCATGGGCACGCCGCCGAAATCCACCGATTTCGGCAACCCCAAGGTCGCCGTCGGCACCGGCCCCTATGCGCTCAAGGAGTACGTGCGCGGCACCCAGGTCGTGCTGGCCCGGAACCCGACCTACTGGGGCGCGGCGCCCGCCTTCGACACGGTGACGATGAAGCCGATCGTCTCCACCGGCCCGCGGGTGGCGGCGCTGCTCGCCGGCGACGCGGACCTGATCGAGAACCCGGCGATCCAGGACCTGCCGCGGATCGAGGCGGCGGGCTTCACCGTCGCCAAGGGCCTGTCGAACCGCATCATCTACATCCACCTCGACCAGTTCGACGGCCCGGGCTGGAAGACGCCGACGATCCGCGGCACCGACAAGGCTGCGCCGCCGGACAAGAACCCGCTGCTCGACCGGCGCGTGCGCGAGGCTTTGTCCAAGGCGATCGACCGCAAGGCCGTCGTCGAGCGGGTGATGGGCGGGGTGGCGCAGGGCGCGGGCGAGCTGCTGCCGTTCCCGCTGGCCGGCACGACCAAGGACTTCCCCGTCGTCGCCTACGATCCGAAGGCGGCTAAGGACCTTCTGGCCCAGGCCGGCTACCCGAACGGCTTCGAGATCACGCTCGGCACGCCGAACGACCGCTACATCAACGACGAGAAGATCGCGCAGGCGGTGGCCCAGATGTGGAGCCGGATCGGCGTGAAGACGAGCCTCGACGCCGCGACCGCGTCGACCTTCTTCACCCGGCGCAACACCTTCTCGTTCTCGGCCTACCTCGCCGGCTGGGGCGCCGATTCCGGCGAGATGTCGAACTCGCTGAATTCGCTGCTGCTGTGCTTCGATCCCGAATCCGGCCGCGGCTTCACCAACCGTGGCCGCTACTGCAACCGCGAGGTCGATCGCCTCACCATCGAGGCGATGCGCACCTTCGACGAGAATGAGCGCTCCGCCCTGCTGCGCCGGGCCTCCGCGCTCGCCATGGCGGACTACCCGCTGATCCCGCTCCACTTCGAGGTCACCCCCTGGGCCACGGTGAAGGGCCTGCGCTACACGCCGCGGATCGACCAGTACACGCTGGCGATGGACGTCGCGGTGGTGAAGTGAGGGATCGGGATTTCCAGGCACCGGGCATCCCCTCTCCCCGCACGCGGGGAGAGGGCCGCGAGGACCGCGTCGTCGGCGCGGCGAGGCGGCAGCCGACGGTGAGGGGGCTTCGACGGCGGAGCCTCGTCGGTTCGCGTCCCCTCACCATCGCTCCGGCTTCGCCTGCGCTTCCCGGCTGCACGACGGGGTGCAGCCGGGCCTCTCCCCGCGTGCGGGGAGAGGGGACTCGCGCCCCGTTCGGCGGCGTACCTGCATGCTGACCTACCTGATCCAGCGCTTCGGCCAGGCGCTCGTCACCGTCGCGGCGATGGCGACGCTGGTGTTCGTCGGCGTCTACGCCATCGCCGATCCGATCGACATGCTGGCCGCGCCCGACGCGACGCCGGACGAGCGCGCCGCCATCGGTGCCCGGCTCGGGCTCGACCGGTCGCTGCCGGTGCAGTTCGGCACCTTCGCCTGGCGCGCGCTGCACGGGGATCTCGGGCGCTCGTTCGTCTACAACGAGCCCGCCCTATCGGTGATCCTGCAGCGCCTGCCGGCGACGCTGGAGCTGGCGCTCACCGCCCTGGTGCTCGCGGTCGCGGTCGGCCTGCCGCTCGGGCTCTGGGCCGGCCTCAAGCCGAGCTCGGGCACCGGCCGAACGATCATGACCGGCTCGATCCTGGCGTTCTCGCTGCCGAGCTTCTGGCAGGGCCTGATGCTGGTGCTGGTCTTCGCCGTGACGCTCGGCTGGTTTCCGGCCGGCGGCCGCGGCGAGACCGTCAACGTGCTCGGCATCGAGACCGGGCTCCTGACGCTCGACGGCCTGCGCCACCTCGTGCTGCCGGCGGTGAACCTGGCGCTGTTCAAGCTCGCGGTGGTGATCCGGCTGGCGCGCGCCGGCACCCGCGAGGCGATGCTGCAGGACTACGTGCGCTTCGCCCGCGCCAAGGGGCTGTCGCCGGCCCGCATCGTCGGCGTGCACGTCCTGAAGAACATCCTGCTTCCGGTGATCACCGTGATCGGCCTCGAGCTCGGCTCGATGATCGCCTTCGCCGTCGTCACCGAGACGGTGTTCGCCTGGCCCAGCATCGGCAAGCTCCTGATCGACTCGATCAACCGGCTCGATCGCCCGGTCATCGTCGCCTACCTGATGCTGACCGTGTGCCTGTTCGTGGTCATCAACCTGATCGTCGACCTGATCTACGCCGCCCTCGACCCGCGGGTCCGCCTGTCGGAGGCCGCGTGAGCACGGGCGAGACGCTCCCAACGGCCGGCGGGCCGCCCGCCGCGCGGCCGGTCGCCGCCGCGGCCGAGCCGGTCTGGCGGGCGCACGTGCGTGCGTTCGTCCGCAGCCCCGGCGCGGCGCTCGGCTTGGCGGCCCTGGTGCTGACGGTCCTCGCCGCCTGCCTCGCCCCCTGGATCGCGCCGCAGGACCCCTACGACCTCGCCAACCTCGACGTGATGGACGGCACCCTGCCCCCCGGCAGCCGCAGCGTCTCCGGGATGCTGTACGCGCTCGGCACCGACGCGCAGGGGCGCGACATGCTCTCGGCCATCCTCTACGGCCTGCGCGTCTCCCTCGTCGTCAGCCTCTCGGCGACCCTGGTCGCGGCGACGCTCGGCTCCACGATCGGCGTGCTCGCGGCCAACGCCGGCGGCCGGGTCGATGCCGTGCTGATGCGGCTCGCCGACCTGCAGCTCTCGTTCCCGGCGATCCTGATCGCGCTGGTGCTGCTCGCCGCCTTCGGCCGCGGCGTGGACAAGGTGGTGATCGCCCTGATCGCCGTGCAATGGGCCTACTACGCCCGCGCCATCCGGGCGACCGCCCTGGTCGAGCGCCGGCGCGAGTACATGGAGGCCGCCCGCGCGCTCGCGCTGCCGCGCCGCAGCCTGATCTTCCGCCACCTGCTGCCGAACTGCTCGGCCCCGGTGATCGTGGTGGCGACGATGCAGGTGGCGCACGCCATCGCGCTCGAGGCGACCTTGTCCTTCCTCGGCGTCGGCGTGCCGGTGACCGAGCCCTCCCTCGGGCTGCTGATCAAGAACGGCTACGACTACCTGCTCTCGGGCAAGTACTGGATCTCGACCTTCCCCGGCCTGGCGCTGGTGGCGGTCATCGTCGCGATCAACCTCGTCGGCGACCGGCTGCGCGACGTGCTGAATCCGAGGTTTTCGGATTGATGGCCTCCGGGACCGGCCGAAGAAATCCGTCCGTGCACATCCCTTCCGGCCCCGGCGGGCGATCGCGGTCACATGTTTCGCCACGCATTCCCGAGGTGGCGCGGGTTCCCTCTTCCGTTCGGGAGAGGGGGCCGCGTGGTGCTTCGCGCAATCCGTCCGTCTGCCGACGCGCGGGCATGCGCGCCTCCGCAAGCCCGCAGAGGGGGGAGGCAAGCGGCGTCGGGCAGGGGAATGCGCCATGACCGCCCCCGTCCTCGCCCTCGAAGACCTCAGCGTGAGCTTCAAGGCCGGCGGGCGCGAGCACGTCGCCGTCGACCGGGTGAGCCTCACCGTGGGCCGCGGCGAGGTGCTGGGGCTCGTCGGCGAATCCGGCTCGGGCAAGTCGGTGACCGGGCTCGCGCTGATGGGGCTGATCGAGGCGCCCGGCCGGGTCTCGGGCGGCCGGATCCTGCTCGAGGGCCGCGACATCGCCGGTCTGCCGGAGGCCGAGCTCCGGCCGCTGCGCGGCAGGCGGATGGCGATGATCTTCCAGGACCCGATGACCACCCTGAACCCGGTGCTGCGGGTCGAGACCCAGGTGGTCGAGGCGATCCGCGCGCACGAGCGCGTCGGGGCGGCGGCCGCCCGGGCGCGGGCGCGCGAGGCCCTGGTCAAGGTCGGGATCCCGGCACCCGACGCGCGCCTGCGCGCCTATCCGCACCAGCTCTCGGGCGGGATGCGCCAGCGCATCGCCATCGCCATCGCGCTGCTGCACGCGCCGGCCCTGCTCATCGCCGACGAGCCGACGACGGCCCTCGACGTGACGATCCAGGCGCAGATCCTGGCCGAGGCGCAGGCGCTCTGCGCCGAGATGGGCACCGCCCTGATCTGGATCACCCACGACCTCGCGGTGGTGGCCGGGCTCGGCGACAGGCTCTGCGTGATGTATGCCGGCCGCATCGTCGAGGCCGGGCCGGTGGCCGACGTCATCGAGGCGCCGCTGCATCCCTACAGCGCCGGGCTGGTCGCCTCCGCCCCGAGCCGCAACGCCCGCGGCGTGCCGCTGGCGCAGATCCCCGGCATGGCGCCCGCGCTGACGGACCGCCCGCCGGGCTGCGCCTTCGCCCCGCGCTGCGCCTGCGCCACGCCGGACTGCGCCGCGCCGCCGCCGACCGCGCGCGCCGAGCCGTCGCGGTTCGCCCTCTGCCGCCATCCCCTCCAGCCGGCGCGTTTCACGTGAAACCTTTGGTCAGCCTCGAGGGCGTCTCGAAGCGGTTCGGGTCGAGCCCGTCGCTGGCCGCCCGGCTCGCCGGGTTGCTGGGCGAGCGCCGGCCGCCGAGCGCGGTGCAGGCGGTGACCGAGGTCGACCTCGCGATCGGGGCCGGCGAGGTGGTCGGGCTCGTCGGCGAATCCGGCTGCGGGAAATCCACCCTGGCCCGGCTCGCGGCCGGCCTCCACGCCCCGAGCCGGGGCCGGGTGCTGCGGGACGGGCGCGACCTTGCCGGGTCGAGCGCCGCGGAGCGCCGCGCGGCCGCGCTGTCCGTCCAGATGATCTTCCAGGACGCCACCGCGTCCCTCAACCCGCGCCTGCGGGTGCTCGACATCGTCGGCGAGGCCCCCGTCGCCCACGGCCTCGTCGCGGCCCGCGACAAGCGCGCCTACGTGGCCGACCAGCTCGCCCGGGTCAGCCTCGGGGCCGACGCGATGGCGCGCTACCCGCACCAGTTCTCCGGCGGCCAGCGCGCCCGCATCGGCATCGCGCGGGCTCTGGCGGTGAAGCCGCGGATGCTGGTCTGCGACGAGTCGGTGGCGGCGCTCGACGTCTCGATCCAGGCGCAGGTGCTGAACCTGTTCCTGGAGCTGCGCCGCGACCTCGGCCTGACCTACCTGTTCGTCAGCCACGACCTCGGGGTGATCGCCCACGTCGCCTCGCGCGTGGCGGTGATGTATCTCGGCCGCCTCGTCGAGGTGGCGCCGGCCGAGACCCTGTTCTGCGCCCCCGCCCACCCCTACACGATCAGCCTGCTCGCCCAGACGCCGAAGCTGGTGCCGGGCAAGCGCCGGTTCCAGGCGCTCCCCGGGGAGCCGCCGTCCCCGCTCGCGCCCCCGCCCGGCTGCCCGTTCCACCCGCGCTGCCCGGCCGCGATCGCCGTCTGCCGCACCGAGCTTCCGCTGCGCCGCTCGGTGGGGCCGGAGCATGAGGTGGCGTGCCACCGGGACCGCGGCGAGCTCGGGGCGGGCGACCGCACGGCGTGAGATGTCGGCGGATGGCCTTCATGACGATGGCCTGCATCCGGCCCATGCCGCGCCTGCGGACGGCCGTCGATGTCCCCCGAGAGCGGTCGTCCATCGGCCGCCCGGCACCTTCGCCTCGGGGCCGCGTCCACACCCCGGCCACGAGGTTCGGACCCTACGGTTCTGTTGTGCCGGTTTCGAGGAAACCCGCACAACGCATGCCGGCCGATGAGAGCGCGACCCAGTCACGTGCAAATTGCCTTCGCCGATCTGATCGCGAAGGCATTCGATGCGGAGTTCGACGCCGCGTATCCGGAGAATGGACGCTTCGCGAAGCGCGCGCGCCGTGACCGGGCGGCGTTCCGATAGGGACGATGCGATCGCGCCGCTTCGCCAGCGTGGTCGGGTTCGCGGATCCCCGCTTCAGCCGGAGGCGGCGCGGGTCCCCTCGTCCCGTTCGGGAGAGGGGGCCGAGTCGGCGATGCGAACGATCCGTTCGAACCTGTGTCAGCCCGGCTCCGCCGACCCGCGCAGCGCTGCCGCGTGGATCGCCCGGAACAGCGTCGGCGCGCCGCGCATGAACACGAGCACGTCGTCGGCGAGGATCGGGCCGACGTCGTCGGGGGTCGGCAGGTTGTACACGTACTTGCGCACCGCGATGTAGAACACCTTGCCGTGCAGCGCCCAGACCGCCTCGATCTCGCGCTCCTGGAACGGCAGCACCTCGGGCGGCGCGAGGCCGAATTCGACCCGCAACTCGGCGCAGACGGGCAGGATCAGCGCCTCGCGCAGGATGGCGAGGTAGCGCGGGGTGATGTCGACCGAGCGCAGGCCGGCGAACACGAAGATCCGCACCCACTCGTAGTCGAAGATCCGGGCGGCGTATTCCTGGTAGAACCGCACCAGCCGCGCCTCCAACGGAAGGCGGCGGTCCCGCACCATCGGGCCCCAATCCGGGTTCCAGCGCGCGACGAAGACCCGGTCGTAGACCCGCTCGATCAGCGCCTCCTTGGTTGGGAAGTAGCGGAAGATCGCCGAGTGGGTGATGCCCATCCGCGCGGCGAGCTCGCGGGTCTGGCCGCCGAAGCCCTGCTCGGCGAAGAAGCGGGTCGCCGCCTCGACGATCTGCCGCTCGCGCTCGGCACCCGGCAGGTGGCGGCGGCGGCGCGGCGGCCCTTCGGAATCGTCCCCGTCCACGCTGGCTCCGCCCTTCCTCCCCCGCGTCGGTCCCCATCCGCCGAACGTTGTCGCGACGAGACGTCAAGGTTTGACGGGTCGGCGCGCCGAGGGCAACCTGGGGTGAACACCGATGCCGAGGCGCAGGCGGCCGCGCCTCCCCCCGGCCCCGCACGGATCCGGGGCCTGCCCGCGCTCCGGGCGCGCCCGCCGAGGTCGGGAGGGCCCGCCTCCGGTGAAGCGAGGGCGAAGGGAGGCCTTTCCGGGGTTCGCCCGCCCGCGCGCGCCTACGCCGCCGCGTCCCAGGTCTCGCTGATGCGGCGTCCGGCCCGGGTGAGGTGGGCACGCAGCACCACGTCGCCCGGGGGCATCGCGGCGGGGGGGCGCCACTCGACGTAGATGCGCCAGCCCCCGGTCTGCGGCACCGGCGCGGCGACGGGATCGTGCATCGTGCCGGCGCTGGCCGAGACGATCGCGGCGACGCCCGCCCCCTCGGCGTCGAGGGCGCCCTGCGGCAGGTCCGGCCCCGCGAAGTCGATGCAGTACAGCCGCCGGCCGGGGATCGGCGGGTCGACCGGGCGCAGGCGGTCGGGCGAGCCGATGCGGGTCGAGATCACGCGGGCGAGGGTGCCGGGCAGCGCCGGCACCGGCTCGGCTCCCACCGTGGTGAGCCCGTAGGCGAGCGCGATCGGGTGGCCGGGGCGGACGGGCGCGTCCGGCACGAAGGCCGCCACGATGTTGTCCATGTACTCCTCGACCGAGGGGATCTCGAACAGCTGCACCTGGCCGGCCGCGAACGCGTCGCCGGCCCGCGGCGAGGCGCCGGCCGCGACCATCTCGGGCTTCGTCGCGGGGGCGGCGGGCTCGACCCACAGGCCGGGCCGGGCCTCCTGCCGCGCCTCGACGTCGAGGTAGGCGGCAAAGGTCCGCTCGCGCTGCATCAGCCCGAAGCCGGAGAGCGGCGCCGCGCGGAAGGCGGAGATCTGCGGGCTCGGGCGGCCGTTGACCAGCGGGCGCCACAGCCGGTCGGCGCCGGAGCGCACCACCAGCCCGTCGGAATCGTGCACCTGCGGCCGGAAGTCGTCGAAGGGCCTGGCGCCGCGCGCGCCCGGCCCGTTCTGGCCGTGCAGGAACATGCTGGTGAGCGGGGCCAGCCCGAGCTGGGGAATGTCCTTCCGCGGGTGGAGCGCGGCGGTGACCTGGATGTGCGCCGGGTCGCCCGGCGCGATCTCGAAGCGGTAGGCGCCGGACAGGCTCGGGCTGTCGAGGAGCGAGAGCACGGTGATCGTCTTCGCATCGTCCTCCGGCTCGCAGATCCAGTGGGCGGTGAAGTCGGGAAACTCCTCGCCCGCGGCCGAGCCGGTGCCGATCGCCGCGCCGCGCGCCGAGAGCCCGTATTCCTGGCCCTCGCCGCGCAGGCGGAAGTACGACGCGCCGAGGAACACCAGGAACTCCTCCTGGAAGCCGCGCGGGCGGCCGGGCGGGGTCTCGGTGGCGGCGAAGTGCAGTCGGAAGCCGGCAAAGCCGAGCGTCGTCGGGAAGCTCTGGCCGTCGAGCGCCCGGCCCAGCTCGAACAGGCCGGGCTCGTAGGCGACGGCCTGGGCCGGCCCGGCCTTCGGCTGCAGGTACAGCGCGCAACGCTTGCGCTGCAGGAAGCCGCGGTGGAACAGCTGCGCGCTGAAGTGCCGCCCGAGGCGCAGGGCCGCCGCCGGGCGGAAGACGATGGCGCGGTACTGGTCGTAGGTCAGCCCGGCGAGGGCGCCCGGCAGGTCCTCGGGCGGCGCGACGTAGGGCGCGCCGGCCAGCCGCTCGGCCATCGCGGACACCGTGGCGAAGGTGGTCGGCCCGTCCGTCACCGCTTGCCGCTCCTGCGCCATCGTTCGGGCCTCATTCAGATCGATGACGCTAGGAACGACGCTGCCGACCATCGCGGTCAGGGCCGTGCGGAGAACGCGGCGGCGGGAGGGGGACAAGCTGGCGGCCGATCGCGGGGAGGCCTCGGGGCTTCCTCGCGCCGGCAGGCCCGGCCCCGGCCCGTCGCCCCGGCCCTCGCCGGCGCCGCGCTGCGGCCCCGCCTCCGGCGGGTGGTCCTCACCTTCGAGTTCGATGCGCTCCATGCCCGCCACGCGCCCCATTCCGTCCACGAAAGTGCCGGCCTCCCACGCCGACGGGCGCCCTGTCGAGAGGTGCGCGGCCGAAACCTGGCAGCGCGCCGGGCGCATCGGCTCGCTGGGCGGGCGGCGGCTGGCGCTCGCGGTGCCGTCGCTCGCCACCGGCGCGGCGCTCGCGTGGCTGGCGGCCGTCGCCTACCCGGTCCCGGCCGACCCGACCGGCGCCTGGCTCGCCCGCACCGTGCTGGTCCTGTTCGCGGTGGTGATGACCTGGCAGTCGTTCGTGGCGTGGCAGTACCTCTACGGCCTGATCGCCGCCGGCCTCGGCGCGCGGGCGAAATCCGCCCTGGAGCGCCGCTCGGAGACGGTGCCGGCGCAGGCGTCGGGCCTGTCGCGCACGGCGGCCGTGGTGGCGATCCATGCCGAGGACCCGGTGGCGGTGTTCGCGGCGCTGCGGGTGATGGCGCGCTCGCTCGCCCGCGACGCCGCGCGGGACGGTGCCCAGGACGAGTCCCTCGGCGGCGACATCGACCTCTTCGTCCTCTCCGACACCCGCGACGGCGCGATCGCGGCGGTGGAGGAGCACGAGTTCGCCCGGATCCAGGCCTGGCGCGAGACCGCCGGCCCCGGCATCCCGCGGATTCGCTATCGCCGCCGCACCGAGAACATCGGGCGCAAGGCCGGCAACATCGCCGAGTTCACCAGGACCTACGGCGACCAGTACGACTTCATGATCGTGCTCGACGCCGACAGCCTGATGACCGGCGCCACGATGCGCCGCCTCGCCCGGCTGATGGAGGAGAGCCCGGCGACCGGCCTGATCCAGACCGTGTCCTACGCCGCCGGCCGCGACACGCTGTTCGCCCGCATCCAGCAGTTCGCGGTGCGGCTCTACGCGCCGCTGGCCCTGCGCTGCCTCGAGACCTGGCAGGGGCCGGACGGGAGCTACTGGGGCCACAACGCGATCCTGCGGATCGCGGCGTTCGCCGACCACGCCCAGTTGCCGGTGCTGCCGGGCAGGGCGCCCCTGGGCGGCGAGATCCTGTGCCACGACATCGTCGAGGGCGGGATGCTGGCCCGTGCCGGCTGGGAGGTCCGCCTGCTGCCGGAGATGGACGGCACCTGGGAGGAGATGCCGACGAACCTCGTCGACCTCCTCGGGCGCGAGCGCCGCTGGTGCCAGGGCAACATGCAGCACCTGCGCGTCCTGCCCTGGCCGGGCCTGCGCGCGGCGAGCCGCTGGCACCTCGCCGTCGGCATCGTCTCCTACGGGGTGCTGCCCCTGTGGATCGCCTACCTCGTCGCGGGGGCATGGCTGGCCGCGCGCACCGGCGAGCTCGGCCTGCTCGGCTACGGGCTGACCGGCACCGGCGCCGCCGCGCACGGGCTCGCCGCGCTCACCCTCACGGTGCTGGCCCTGCCGAAGCTCCTGAGCCTCGGCCACGTGCTCGCCTCCAAGGCGCGGCGCGACGCCTTCGGCGGCACCCGCTCGCTGCTGGCGAGCGCGGCGCTCGAGCAGGGCATCTGGGTGCTGCTCTGGCCGGTGATGACGCTGTTCACCGCCGGCGCGGTGATCTCGACCTTCTTCGGCCGGGTGGTGCGCTGGGACGCCCAGGCCCGCGACGACCGCAAGGTGAGCTGGGCGGAAGCCTGCCGCCTGCAGGCCGACGCCCTCGTGGTCGGCGCGCTCGCCGGCCTCGCGCTGGCGCTGGTCGGCGACCCGTGGCTCGCCCTGTGGCTGTCGCCGGTGGTGATCGCGCTGCTGACGAGCCCGGCCCAGAGCGTGCTGACCAGCCGGGCCGATCTCGGCCGGGCGGCCCGCGCCCGCGGCCTGTTCCTCACCGTCGACGACACCGCCCAGGCGCCCGAGCTCGCCGACCTCGCCGGGAGCCGCGCCCTGCCGCCGCCCAAGCGCGCCCCCGTGCTGCGCGGGCCGCTCTGGGTCCCGGCCGCCGACGAGGCGTGACGCCGGACGGGGGCCGGGGCGGGCGTGCTGCGGACCCTATCCGCGCGCCGCCGTCTGCCCGACGGGCGCCCGCCGCATCAGCCGCGGGCGCCAGACGCCGAGCACCACGTTGGCGGTGGCGACGACCAGCAGCAGCCACAGGGTGTTGCGCTCCGGCCCGAGCGTCTGGGCCAGCGTCGCCGGGTCGAGGCGGCCGGCCAAGGCCTCGGCGCTCAAGTCGGCCTCCTGCCGCATCGGCCCCTGGACGTAGACGAGGCCGCCCTCGAACATCAGCACGCCGGTGGCGAGCTTCGCCCAGGCCCAGGCCGCCCGGTGGAAGGCGCGCTGCGCCAGGGCGAGGAGGCCGGCCAGCAGCGTCAGCGCCAGCGCGGGCAGGAAGATCCAGGTGGCGACCGCGCCCATCGCGCCGCGCATCAGCGCGTATCCGGCCCGGTCGGCTGGCGGCGGCACGAACGCGAACAGCACGAGCAGGCAGGCCAACGCCCCCATCAGCCCGACCGCGCCCATCGTGTGCAGGAACTTCAGGAGGCGTCGCACGGCGTTCCATCCTCCCTCGGGGCCGAGGCTCATGAGCCGCGGCGGCGACAGGGTAGACCGGGAATCGGGATCGCGCACGCGACACGCCGTCCCGGCCCCCGGCGGCAGGCAACGGACGGCCCGCTCACGGGTTGGCCCGGCATGACGAGCATCGCCATCATGATCGGAACGCCGACGGGCTCGAAGCTCCTGGCCGCGGCGAGCGAGCGGCAGGCCGCCCTGTCGGCCGAGCGGATCATCCTGCGCTGCCCGCGTGCCGCCCTGCCGGTGCCGCTCTGGGTCCAGTGCGCCGACCCGGCGATCTCAGCCCGGCTCACCACCTATCTCGGCGGCCTCCAGGCCGAGTTGATCGGCGTCCCGGCGGCCTGACGCCGGGCGGCGGGGCGGATCGAGATCCGGTTCGCGCACGCGACGGTGCCGCGAACCGGTGCGGCGATCTCCGCCAGGCTCTTGCGTTTCCCGATTCGCTCGGGCCGGTGGCCATGACGGGTTCGGTGGCGAGCCTTGCGGCATGCAAGCCTTGCCGGTTGCGCGGCCTCGGCCCGAAGACCTATCCGGAATGGGCCATGGCCTATTTCGACCACGTGATCGATGGCGTGAGGCTCGACCTTGCCCAGCTGGAGCCACGCCGTCTGACGTTCTTCGTCGACAAGATCGGCCGTGCGCTGTCGATCGAGGTACGCTTCTCGAATCACTGCTTCACCGTCGGTTTCGACGACGAACGTCACGACCGCCAGCACCCGATCTGGGACCATCGGAGCCGTCGCGCATACGATCCCGCGCGGCACGAACTCTCCCGCCGATTGCCGGCCATCGTCGACGCTTTGCCGGGTGCCTCGGTCTACAAGACGCCGACGGATCGGAACTACGTCTATCTCGCCAACGTCGTGCTGGCCGATGGCGCGTGCTATCCGATGTACTTCAGCCTCCGCCGGGCGGCGGCCGGGCATCGGCAGCAACTGCTCATCGTCGTCGAGAGCGCGTACCCGGTGCAGGATCGGCGGCGGGTGCTGGCCGGCACGACCAAGATCAGCTTCGCGGTCCTGTGCGCGAAGGTGTACCAGGGTGATCGGGTGCGGCCCCGGGCGCGGCGCTGAGGCATTCTCAAGCGCGGTGGAGCCCGGCTCGCATGAGGAAGATGCGATCTCACGACAGGACCGCGCCCTTTCCGGCGGGCCGGCATCCACGGTTCGGGACGGCTCCGGACGTGAAAGGCCCCTCGCTCACGGGGAGGAGGGGCCATCACTCGCCGGGACACTTGGCTATCTCGCGTTGCGCGTGGACCGACTGCGGTTGCCCGTCGTCGGCGGCCTGGGGCTATCGCGGCAAGCCGCTCAGGCGATCCGTCCCCAGGCACGGAATAAGGCACGCGCAGGCCGGAATTTCAAGGTTTCCTCCCCCTCAAGGTCCCTCGCGGCCCTCCTGCAGCCGCTCGACGCAACGGTAGCCGACGAAGCATTGCCGCTCGTCGCGGGTGGCCTCGTAATCGGGCCGCGTCGTCTCCTCGATGGTGCAGAAGCCGCCGTCGCGCACGATCCGCAGGTAGGTGATCGGGCCGGTGCTCATCACCACGGCGCCTGCGCGGGCGACGAGGCCCGCGGCGGCGGCGCAGGTGAGCGCGCGGGTGTCGGGCCGTCCCCCGCCCCCGCTCGGCGCATCATCCTGCCCCGTCGCCGGCCCCTGCGCCCGGGCCGGGTGGGCGAGGCAGGCGAGCGTCAGGGCGAGGGCGAGCCGGCGCCGGGCGGCGGGTGCGGTCACCGCAGCTCCTCGTGCCAGGTGCGCCCGTCGCGCTCGATCAGGGCAATGGCGGCGGTGGGGCCCCAGCTGCCGGCCGGGTAGGCGCGCGGCGGCTCGCGGCGGTCGGCCCAGGCCTTGAGCAGGCTGTCGGCCCAGGCCCAGGCGACCTCGACCTCGTCGCGGCGCATGAACAGGGTGGCGTTGCCGCGCACCACGTCCATCAGCAGGCGCTCGTAGGCGTCGGGATAGCGCTGCTTGAAGGTCTCCTCGAACGAGATGTCGAGGTTGGTCGGCCGCAGGCGCATGCCGCCGGGGCCGGGATCCTTGGTCATCACCTCGAGCTTCATGCCCTCCTGCGGCTGCAGGCGGATGACGAGGCGGTTGGGCTCGCGCCCGAACGATTCCTCCGGGAAGATCGAGAACGGCGCGGCGCGGAACTGCACCACGATCTCGGACAGCTTCTGCGGCAGCCGCTTGCCGGTGCGCAGGTAGAACGGCACGCCGGCCCAGCGCCAGGACTGGACCTCGACCTTGCAGGCGACGAAGGTCTCGGTGCGGCTGTCGTGCCCGAGCTCGTTGAGGTAGCCCTCCACCGGCTTGCCGTCGACGGCGCCCTGGACGTACTGGCCGCGCACCGTCACGTGCTGCACGTCGCCCGCGGTGATCGGCTTGAGGGCGCGCAGCACCTTCAGCTTCTCGTCGCGCACCGAGTTGGCGTCGAGGTTGAGCGGGCTCTCCATCGCGGTGAGGCAGAGCAGCTGCAGGATGTGGTTCTGCAGCATGTCGCGCAGGGCGCCGGACGTGTCGTAGTAGCCGGCCCGGCCCTCGACCCCGACGGTCTCGGCCACCGTGATCTGGACGTGGTCGATCACGTCGGCCGTCCAGAGCCGGTCGAAGATCGTGTTGGCGAAGCGCAGCGCCAGCAGGTTCTGCACCGTCTCCTTGCCGAGGTAGTGGTCGATCCGGAAGATCTGCTCCTCGGGAAACACCTCGCCGACCGCGTCGTTGATCGCGCGGGCCGAGGTCAGGTCCTTGCCGATCGGCTTCTCGAGCACGACGCGGGATTTCGGGCCGACGAGGCCGAACTTGGCGAGGTTCCGGCAGATCGAGCCGTAGAGGTCGGGCGAGGTGGCGAGGTAGAACGGGCGCACCTGGTCCGGCCGCTCGTCGAGCTTGGCCACGAGCTCGGTCCAGCCGTCGTCGCCGGCGCCGTCGACCGCGACGTAGTCGAGATGGTCGAGGAAGGCGGCGAGCGTCTCCGGGTCGAGGTCGTCGGGGGCCACGAAGCGCTTCAGCGCGTCCTGCGTGCGGGCGCGGAACGCCTCGACCGCGAGCTCGGAGCGCGAGGCGCCGATGATCCGCGAGGTGGCCGGGATCTGGCCGTCCTTGTAGCGGTGGTACAGGGCCGGCAGCAGCTTGCGGGTGGTGAGGTCGCCGGTCGCGCCGAACACGACGTAGTCGAAGGAGGCGACGGGAATGATGGTGGCCAAGGGCTGCTCCCGGTTCGATGCGGCGGCGTGGCGGTCCGCCGGCGGGCGGCTCGCGCCGCCGGCCCGATCACACCCCGCGGCTTAGGCCTTTGCAATTGCTTCGCCAAGGTTCGCGACGGCTTCGCCGAGGAGCGGCCGAGAGGAGCGGCCGAGAGGGGCGGCCGAGAAGGGCGGCGAAGCGGCGGGCGAGGACGGATGCGGCGGGTCCGGTGCCGTTAAGCACGTCGCTTAGCGAGATCTTCAAATGGGACCATCATCCTCACGATGTCGCCGCCGGTCTTCGCGCGGTCGCACGCGGGTCTCCGGGAGGTCGGTCCGGCCATGCAGCAGGGTTACGAGCGGTTCGATCGCGACGCGGACTGGGAGGACGCGCGGCCCCGCCGCCGGAGCGCGATCGGGCGGGTGTTCGGGCTGCTCAAGCTCGTGCTGTTCCTCGCCCCGATCGCGCTGTTCGCGGCGAGCTACCTCGTGACCGATTGCGGGTCGCGCTCGGGCGGCGGCCTCGGCCAGCTGCTCAAGGCCGGCGCCTGCGCCCGCAACGAGATGCTGAACCGCGCCCTGTCCCTGCCGGACGACCTCGGCACCCTGCGCCGCGCGATGAACTGACCGCGCGCCGCGCACGGGACGGCCTCGGACGAGGCGACGCCCCCCGAGACACCCGCCCCGACGACGCGACCCGCGCCGCCCGCCCTTTCGAACGAGCCGACCATGCACGCCCCGCCCCCCGGAACCGACGCGCAGCCCACCCTCACCGAGGCGGAGGCGGCCCGCGCCCGCCTCGACCGGATCGCCCGCACCGCGCAGGAGCCGGTGCGCCCGACGCCCGAGGGGGCCCGCGCCGCGGACGCCCTGCGCCGGCGCCGGCACGGCGCGGGCCGGCGCGAGGGCTTCCGCCTCGGCTGGGGCGGCTGGCTCGTGGTCGAGCTCGTGGCCATCGCCGCCATCGCCGGCATCTACCTGGCCTGGCCGCCGACCGCCGCCTGCCGCGAGCAGGAGGCGACGTTGGGCTTCTTCGCCGGCGACACCCTCGGCAAATGCATCCGCCGCGGCGTCGCCGCCCGCATCGACGACGTCGACCAGCGCCTCAAGATGGCGGTGCGCCATTCGGGGCATTGACGCGCCCGAGGCTCCGCCTTCGCGGCACCCGGTCGCGGCTCACACGGGCAGCGGGCTGTCCGTCTTGACCTCCTCCATCACCGCGTAGGTGCGCGTCTCCTTCACGCCGGGCAGGTCGACCATGACCTGCCCGAGGAAGCGGCGGTAGGCGGCCATGTCCTTCACCCGGGCCTTGAGCAGGTAGTCGAAGCCGCCGGCCACCATGTGGCATTCCAGGATCTCCGGCACGCGGCGGACCTCCTGCGAGAAGCGGTCGAACACCGCGCCGGTGGTCTTGTCGAGCAGCACCTCGATGAACACCAGCAATCCCAGATCGAGCATCGCCGGATCGAGGCGGGCACCGTAGCCGGTGATGTAGCCCGCGCGGGTCAGCCGCTTCAGGCGCTCGGCCGTGGCGGTGGGCGAGAGCCTGAGCCGCTCGGCGAGGTCGACGGTGGCGATGCGCCCGTCCTGCTGCAGGATGCGCAGGATGGCGGCATCGGTAGAATCGGTGGTCTTCACGCGCAGAACGCCATTCCGATGGGGAATCCGCCGGTCTTCGACGCGACCCACGGATTTTAGCACCGCGCCGCCGCGGCTACAAAATGGTCCGTGCCCGGCCGGCGGCCGGCGGCGGAGGGAGGCGGGGTCTGCCATGTCGATCGTGTCGTCG
This sequence comes from Methylobacterium sp. J-059, assembly GCF_022829485.1. Taxonomy (NCBI): domain Bacteria; kingdom Pseudomonadati; phylum Pseudomonadota; class Alphaproteobacteria; order Hyphomicrobiales; family Methylobacteriaceae; genus Methylobacterium; species Methylobacterium sp. J-059. The sequence goes on along the minus strand of NZ_JAKSYA010000160.1, from coordinate 68,572 downwards.
TCGATCGTGTCTTCCCCTCGGCCCGTCGTGCCCGCCCGCCCGTCCTTCGCGGATCTCGCCGACGACCTGCCCGCGTCGTCGCCGCTGCGCGCGGCGATCGTCGCGGCGCACCGGCGCCCGGAGGCGGCGTGCCTGGCGCCGCTCCTCGACCGCGCGCAGCTTCCGCCCGAGGCGGCGTCGCGCGTCGCGGCGACGGCGCGCAGCCTGGTCGCGGGCCTGCGGCGGACGGCGAAGCGGGGCGGCGTCGAGGGCCTGATCCACGAATACGACCTGTCGAGCCAGGAGGGCGTCGCCCTGATGTGCCTCGCCGAGGCCCTGCTGCGCATCCCGGACGCGGCGACCCGCGACGCGCTGATCCGCGACAAGATCGCCCCCGGCGACTGGCGGGCCCATCTCGGCCACAGCCCCTCGCCGTTCGTCAACGCGGCGACCTGGGGCCTGCTGGTGACCGGCAAGCTCACCGCGACGACGCGCGAGCGCGGCCTGTCCGCGGCCCTGACGCGCCTGATCGGGCGGGGCGGGGAGCCGTTGATCCGCCGGGGCGTGGACCTCGCCATGCGGTTGATGGGCGAGCAGTTCGTGATGGGCGAGACCATCGCCGAGGCCCTGCGCCGGGCGCGCCCCAACGAGGCGAAGGGGTTCGCCTATTCCTACGACATGCTCGGGGAGGCCGCGGCCACGGAAGCGGATGCCGCCCGCTACCAGGCCGCCTACGCGGCGGCGATCCATGCCATCGGGCGGGAATCGGCCGGGCGGGGCGTCATCGGGGGGCCGGGCATCTCGATCAAGCTCTCGGCGCTGCACCCGCGCTACACGCGGACGAAGCGCGCCCGCGTGCTCGCCGAGCTGATCCCCCGGGCGAAGGCGCTGGCCGTGCTGGCCAGGGGGTACGGCATCGGCCTGAACATCGACGCCGAGGAGGCCGACCGGCTCGACCTCTCCCTCGACATCCTCGAGGCGCTGGCCACCGACCCGGACCTCGCGGCCTGGGACGGGCTCGGCTTCGTGATCCAGGCCTACGGCCGGCGCTGCCCCTTCGTCGTCGACTGGCTCGTCGACCTCGCCCGCCGGAGCGGCCGCCGCCTGATGGTCCGGCTGGTGAAGGGCGCCTACTGGGACGGCGAGATCAAGCGGGCGCAGGTCGAGGGGCTCTCCGACTTCCCGGTCTTCACCCGCAAGGCCCACACCGACGTGTCCTACCTCGCCTGCGCCCGGATGCTGCTGGCCGCGCCGGACGCGGTGTTCCCGCAATTCGCGACCCACAACGCGCAGACCGTGGCCAGCATCCTGGAGATGGCCGGCCCCGGCTTCCGGCCCGGCGACTACGAGTTCCAGTGCCTGCACGGAATGGGCGAGCCGCTCTACGCGGCGGTGGTCGGCCCGGGCGGGCTCGACCGGCCGTGCCGGATCTACGCCCCCGTCGGCACCCACGAGACCCTGCTCGCCTACCTCGTCCGCCGGCTCCTGGAGAACGGCGCGAACGCTTCCTTCGTCAACCGCATCGCCGACGCCTCCGTCTCGCTCGACGACCTCGTCGCCGATCCGGTCGCGACGGTGCGGGCGATGCGCCCGCCGGGGGCGCCGCACCCGCGGATCGCGACCCCGCGCGACCTGTTCGGCGCCGGGCGGCCGAACGCGGCCGGGCTCGACCTGAACGACGAGGCCGTGCTCGCCCGGCTCGCCACCGACCTGCCGGCGAGTGCCGCCGCGGATTGGGCCGCCGTCCCGTCCGGGCGCTCCGCCGCGGAGGCCCGCGACCCGGTCCTCAACCCTGCCGATCGCACCGACGTGGTGGGCCGCGTGCGCGCGGCGGAGCCCGCCGACATCGCCCGCGCCCTGGCGGCCGCAGCGGCGGCGGCCCCGGGCTGGGCGGCGACGGCGCCGGCCCTCCGCGCCGGCCTGCTCCGCGCCGCCGCGGACGCCTTCGAGGCGCGGATGCCGGTCCTGCTCGGCCTGATCGTGCGGGAGGCGGGCAAGTCCCTGGCGAACGCCGTCGCCGAGGTGCGGGAGGCGGTGGACTTCCTGCGCTACTATGCCGGCGAGGCCGAACGGGTCTGCGGCCCGGAGGCACGGCCCCTCGGCCCGGTCGCCTGCATCGCCCCCTGGAACTTCCCCCTCGCGATCTTCACCGGGCAGGTCGCGGCCGCCCTCGCGGCCGGCAACCCCGTGCTCGCCAAGCCGGCCGAGGAGACCCCGCTCGTCGCGGCCGAGGCGGTGCGGCTGCTGGGCGAGGCCGGGATCCCGGCGGGGGTGCTGCATCTCCTGCCCGGTGCGGGCGCGGTCGGCGCGGCGCTCGTCGGCGATGCCCGGGTCCAGGGCGTGATGTTCACCGGCTCGACCGCCGTCGCCCGCCTGATCCAGCGGACGCTGGCGGGCCGCCTGACCGCGGACGGGCGGCCGGTGCCGCTCGTCGCCGAGACCGGGGGGCAGAACGCGATGATCGTGGATTCCTCCGCCCTGCCCGAGCAGGTGGTGGCGGACGTCCTCGCCTCCGCCTTCGATTCGGCCGGCCAGCGCTGCTCGGCCCTGCGCATCCTGTGCCTGCAGGAGGAGATCGCCGAGCGGACGCTCGCCATGCTGCACGGGGCCCTGCGCGAGCTCGCGGTGGGCGATCCCCGGCGCCTGTCCGTCGACGTCGGCCCGGTGATCACCGCCGAGGCGGCCGAAGGGATCTTCCGCCACATCGAGACGATGCGGAGCCGGGGCCACGCGATCGCGCAAGGGGGCGAGAGCACGCAAGGGAGCGAGAACCCGCAAGGGCGGAAGGATCCGGCCCTGGACGCGGGCAGCTTCGTGCCCCCGACGGTGATCGCGATCGACCGGGTCTCGGACGTGGAGGCCGAGGTGTTCGGGCCGGTTCTCCACGTGCTCCGCTACCGGCGGGACGACCTCGATGCCCTCGTCGACGCCATCGACGCCACCGGCTACGGGCTGACCTTCGGCCTGCACACCCGCATCGAGGAGACGGTGACGCGCGTCCTCGACCGGATCGGGGCGGGCAACGTCTACGTCAACCGCAACACCATCGGCGCCGTCGTCGGCGTGCAGCCGTTCGGCGGCACGGGCCTGTCCGGCACGGGGCCGAAGGCCGGCGGGCCGCGCTACCTCCGCCGGCTGATGACGCGCCCGGCCCCGTCCTGGGCCGATGCCCCCGCCGACGCGGCCCGGTCCCCGGCCGAGGCGGTCGTCGATCCGGTCGCTCGGGCCTACATCGGCTGGCTCCGGCAGCGGGGCCACGCCGAGGTCGCGTCCCGGGTCGAGCGCGATCTCGCCCGGATGCCCGCGCTGACCGAATCGGTGCTGCCGGGCCCGGTCGGCGAGCGCAACAGCTACGGCCTCCGCCCGCGCGGCCCGATCGCGGCGCTCGCCTCGGACGAGGCGGGAATCCTGCGCCAGCTCGGCGCGATCCTGGCCACCGGCCAGCGCGCGGTGATCGCGGCGGAGCGGGCGTCGTCGGGCCTGCTCGACGGCCTGCCCGCGGCGGTCCTGCGGAGGATCGTCCCCGCCGAGGATCCCGCGGGCGCCCCCGGCCTCGGCGGGGTGCTGCATGCGGGCGAGCGGGCCGATCTCGCGGGGCTGGTCCGCCGGATCGCCGAGCGCGACGGGCCGATCCTCACGATCCTGTCGATCCCCACGGCCTCCGATCCGGAAACGGGTTACGAGCTCTCGGACCTGTTCGCGGAACGCACGGTGTCGGTCAACACGGCGGCGGCGGGCGGCAACGCCAGCCTGATGGCGCTCGACGCATGATCCCGTGCGATTCGGCAGCACCCGTGCCGGGATCGGCGCCGACGAAAAAGGCGCGCCTCTTGGCAGAGGTGCGCCCTGAGTTGGTTCCGGTCTCGTGAAGGAACCCGGGTGGGATACGGGGTCGGCGCGGCGCGGGCAAGGTCTGGTCGGCGATATGCCAGCAGTGTGGCCGTGTCATCGAAATGTAACTTGGGTTAAGCTGGAGCCGGAGCGCGGGCGGCCCGTCGCATGAAGGAACGAACCCATGGCATCGATGCAGGAGATCGCGGCGACGATGCGCAGCGTCGTCACGCCCGGGATGATGCCGAAGGCGATCCGCGCGGCCATCCGGGAGAAGCACCCGGAGGCGAGCAAGAAGGAGATCGTCCGCGCCGCGTTCTACGCCCTTGCCGAGGCCCCGGCCGCGGACGGGGACGCGTCGGCGGACCTGCACGGCTTCGCCCTGTCCGAGCGCGGCGCCGACGAGGAGGCCGACGCGGTCGTGACGGTGCGCAAGCGCAAGCGGAAGAAGCACGCGCCCGCCGCGGCCGCGATCGCGCCGGCGCATTGAGGCCGAGGGCTGCGGGCCCTCCGAGGGGCGGGACCGTCGGGCCGACACGCGGTCTCGCGACGACGATGCGGCGCCGGCTCGCCCGTCCTCACGTCAGCATGGAGGTCAGCAGCGCGCGCAGCTGCGCCGGCTTGATCGGCTTGTGCACCAGCTCGGCGCCGAGGGCCGCCGCCTCGGCCGCGATCTCGGGGGCGTGGTCGGCGGTGGTGACGATGACGGGCAGCGGCGCGGTGCGCCCTTCCCGGAGCAGGGCGGCGACGTCGAGCCCGCGGGCGCCGTCGTCGAGGTGGTAGTCGAGGATCAGGATGTCGGGCGCGAGCCCGCCCGCACGCAGGGCGGCCGCGACGCCGGCGGGATCGCGGAAGGTGGCGACGCGCGCATCCCAGTTCCCGAGCAGCCGCTCGAGCGCGTCGGCGGTGGCGGCGTCGTTCTCGACCACGACGACGCGGGCGCCCGAGAGCCGCGTCGCCACCGGCCCGGGCCGCGCCGCGGGCTCGGACGCGGCCGGCACGGCGCTCGGGGGCAGGGTGAGCGACACCCGCGTGCCGCGCCCCGGGCGGGAGGCCAGCGCCAGCGGGTGGTCGAGCGCCAGCGCCAGGCGCCGCACGATCGAGAGCCCGAGGCCGAGGCCGGGCCCGTCGCCCTCGGCGGCGCGCGGCGGCGTCCCGGCGCCGTTCGCGCTGCCGCGGTAGAACTCGTCGAACACCAGCGCGTGCTCGTCGGCGGCGATGCCGCAGCCGGTATCGATCACGTCGACCCGGACCGTGCCGGCGCGGCGGCGCGCGACCAGGGCGACGCCGCCGGACGCGGTGTAGCGGATCGCGTTGGAGAGCAGGTTCTGCAGGATGCGCCGCAGCAGGATGCCGTCGCTCGACACCGCCAGCTCCGGGCTGCGCACCACCAGGCGCAGGCCCCTGCGCGCGGCGAACGGCGCGAAGCTCGCCGCCAGCCCCGCCAGCAGGTCGGGCAGCGGCACGGGCCGCACCTGCGGGTGGACGATGCCGGCATCGAGCTTGGAGATGTCGAGCAGGGTCTTGATCAGGTCCTCGATCGTCTGCAGGCCGCGCTCGACCTGGGCGCCGATCAGGCTCGCCTCGGGCCCGAGCGGCAGGTCGGCGAGCGCCGAGATCGAGAGGCGGGCGGCGTTCAGCGGCTGCAGCAGGTCGTGGCTGGCGGCGGCCAGGAACCGGGTCTTGGAGCGGTTGGCGGTCTCGGCCTCCTCCTTGGCCGCCACCAGCGCCTCGTTCGAGCGCTCGAGGCGGTGCATCAGCGCCGTCAGCTCCTCGGTGCGGGTGCGGACGCGGCCCTCCAGGGTGATCGCGGTCTGGAACAAAGCATAGGCGCCGCCGCGCTGGTCGGTGCTGCGCTCCACATGCGCCATCAGCGCGGCGTTGATCCGCTCGAGCTTGGCGATGCGCCGGCGCAGGGACGCCTCGCCCTCCAGACCGGCGTCGTGCAGGGTCACGGGAGCGCCGGCGGGGCGGGCGTCGCCTCCGCAGGCCCTTCGCTCGCAAGCCTCTCGTCCGCGGGCCTTTTGCCGATGGCGATGCCGGTCAACGTCTGGTTGAGGTGCATCGCCCGGTACTGCTCGCCGTAGGTCTCGAAGCCGACCATGTCGTAGCGCCGGTAGAGGTCGGCGATGCCCTGGCGCACCTGCCGGCTCTCGGCGTCGAGCCGGCGCAGCACGCATTCGAAGCCGATGATCAGGTCGACGCCGCCGAGCGCCCGGTCGAGCCGGGCGAGCTCCGCCCGGGTCGAGGCGACGATGTCGCGCGGCTCGGCCAGCGTCAGGACCACGCCCTCGTCGATGGCGCAGAAGAAGCTGAGGGAGCCGTCGGCGTTGAGCCGCCGGATCGAGCGGCAGAAGTATTCGCCGCCGACCTTCACCGCGAGCGGGTAGGCGGCGAAGCTCATCGGCGTCAGCCGCTCGGGGTCGAGCCCCACCGCCATGGCGTATTCGCGCGCGGCCGGCTCGGCGTTGAGCTCGTAGACGGTGCGCGACTCGCCGTCAGAGGCGGTCACCACGAACTTCACGTCGGTCGGCTCGAAGTTGTCGCTCTTGAAGATCTGCACCGGAAAGTCGCTCTCGACGAGGAGCAGCACGGCGGCGTTGCGGTGGATCGCGCCGCCGTGCAGCAGCACCGCGTCGCGGAAGGTGAGGTCGTCGCCGGCCGAGCCGCCGACCAGCGGGATGCCCTCCAGCGCCCAGGCGATGGCCGAGACCACGGTCTCCTCGGCGTTGGCGAGCCCATCGATCAGCGAGAGCGCGAAGCAGCGGGTCGGCTGGGCGTGGTCGGGCCCGTGCGGCTCGAGCCGGCGGCGCAGCGCCCGCACCGCGCCCGCGGTGCGCTCGACGTCGAGGTGGTCGATTGCGTCGAGCACCGTCGAGACGATGCGGAAGCCGTCCGCCGGGAACGCGATCGCCACCAGGCCGCGGTCGAGCCCGCCGGCCGGGGCGATCCCGCCCGACATGGTGCAGCCGGAAATCTCGGCCCGCGGAAACGCCTCGGCCAGCCGCCGGCTCAGGTTTTCGGGGTCGTAGTCGGGGGAGAAGAACACTAGGAGCTGGGCCGCGTCGGCGCCGACCGCCCGCGCGATCTCGGCGACGGCCTCCCCGGCGGAGCCGCGCTCCGTCCACGCCGTCCTGATGCCGCACAGATGCGTGCGCATCTGCGTTCCCTGTGCCACGCCCCGCCCCCGATCGCCGTCGGCCCCCGGGTTGGTCCGCAGGCGGCACGCGCGAGTATGTGGCGGGCAACCGAAACGTGCAACCGGTGGCGAGAGTGGGGGCGTGGGTCAGTGCGAAATACGTCCTCGAAGGGGTAAGCTTCATATTCTCGCCACTCCAGACCTGACAGCCCAACAAGGAACAGCATGACCAAGCGTCAGCTCCGCAACAACGTGATATGCGCTATCATCGCTTTGGTCACAATTTTTCTAGCTGCAATAACTTCAAGGCTTTTATTGCACGACGAGCAAGTATATGTTGTTATTAAGGTTTTTTCTACAACTTTTATCGCAGTCATCGGCGCATATTTAGCTTACTGCTTCCAGCGGAGGCAGGCGTTTCTTGCATCCCTTCGCGAGCTATGGAAAGAAATAACCGATGCAAAAATCGAGATCAATTTCTATGTCAATCAGTCCTCTAGAAAAAATGAGGACTATATAAAGGCCTATAGGGCGTTGTCGCGCGCGATGGACATAGTGCGTGGTGTATACAAGAACGTAGGAGAGACAGCCACTGAGGTTGGTTATTATCCATTTCAGCCACTTCACGACGTACGCAAATCCCTTGAGCGTATCGAGAGCGCTCCATCCAATGTGGAGACGTTACAAACTGAGCGTGACCGTATAGCTGAGGCTTGGAATGCGTTGCGATGGAGCTTCTTGACCGAATTTGTACGAGTTGAGCCCGAGCGGCCGATTACGAAGAACCTCGCGAGCGATCCAAGGCGCAAACGAAAATATCCAAACTGATCTAAGACCCGAAATCACGGTGGGTGCAGACGCGACTCGCGTAGCCAGATACGGGGATACGCGTCGTGCGGCGCCCTGGGGCTCAAACCGCGACGTGGCTTGCCCCGAAGCTCGTGCGATACGCGCCAAATTCCACCCGCAAAAGGGTCGCTCCGCAACCGACGCGCCGGCGTGGCCGGGCGGCTACATAAATCGCGCGGCGGATGCGGCTAAACCGGGGCCATGCCCGGACGCCACCGCCTTCAGAACGTCATCGAGAGCGCCATCGACTTCGCCGTCATCGTCACCGACCCGGAGGGGGCGGTGACGGAGTGGAACGCGGGGGCGGAGACCATCTTCGGCTGGCCCCGCGAGGCGGTCGTCGGCGGGTCGTCGGCGCGCATCTTCACCGCGGAGGACCGGGCCGCGGGCTGCGTCGAGCGGGAGATGCGCGCCGCCCTCGCCGAGGGCCAGGCGAGCGACGAGCGCTGGCACCTGCGCCGGGACGGCAGCCGGTTCTGGGCCTCCGGCGCGCTGATGCCGCTGCGCGACGAGGACGGCGTCCACCAGGGATACGTCAAGATCGTCCGCGACCGCACCCAGCAGCACGAGGCCGGCGAGCGCCTGCGCGCGACACAGGACCGCTTCAGCACGCTCCTGGAGACCATCGAGACCGCCTTCGCCATCGTCGAGGTGCGGTTCGAGGGCGAGCGCCCGGTCGATTACCGCTTCATCGAGGCGAACCCGGCCTTCGAGCGCCAGGCCGGGGTGAACCTGCGCGGCAAGTGGGTCACCGAGTTCGCGCCCGACCTGGAGCGGTTCTGGTTCGAGACCTACGGCCGCGTCGCCTGGACCGGGGAGCCGGCGACGTTCGAGAGCTATGCGGAGGCGTTCGCGCGCTGGTTCGACGTGCGCGCCGTGCGGGTCGGGGATCCGGCCGAGCGGCAGATCGCGATCTTCTTCAACGACGTCACCGAGCGCAAGCGCGCGGAGGAGCGCCTGCGCGTCAGCGAGACCCTGGCGCGCGAGAATGCCGAGCGGGTGCAGCTCGCCCTCGAGGCCGGCGCGATCATCGGGACCTGGCACTGGGACCTGCCGACCGACCGGTTCACCGTTGACGAGGCCTTCGCCCGCAGCTTCGGCCTCGACCCGGCGCTCGGCCGCACCGGCATCCCGCTCGCCCAGATCGTCGCCACCGTCCACCCCGACGACCAGGTCGGCCTGGCCGCGGCGATCGACGCGGCGATCCGGAAGGGCGGCGCCTACGCGCACCAGTACCGCGTGCGCCGGACGGACGGGCGCTACTACTGGATCGAGGCCAACGGCCGGGTCGAGTGGGCCGAGGACGGCACCCCGTCGAGCTTCCCCGGCGTTCTGATCGACGTCGAGGAGCGCCGCGCCGTGCAGGCGGAGCGCGACCGGGCGGCGGCGGCGCTGCGCGCCCTCAACGAGACCCTGGAGCAGCGCGTCGCCGAGCGGACGGCCGAGCTGATGCAGACCGAGGCGGCCTTGCGGCAATCGCAGAAGATGGAGGCGGTGGGCCAGCTCACCGGCGGCCTGGCGCACGACTTCAACAACCTGCTGGCCGGCATCTCCGGCGCGCTGGAGCTGATGCAGAGCCGGATCGGCCAGGGCCGGTTCGACGACCTCGAGCGCTACATGGGCGTGGCGCAGGGGGCGGCCCGCCGCGCGGCCGCGCTGACCCACCGCCTGCTCGCCTTCTCGCGCCGGCAGACGCTGACGCCGAAGCCGACCGACGTGAACGGGCTGATCGGCGGGATGGAGGAGCTGATCCGCCGGACCATCGGCCCCGAGATCGCGCTGGAGCGGGTCGGCGCGGCGGACCTGTGGCCGGCGCTGATCGATCCGGGCCAGCTCGAGAACGCGCTGCTGAACCTCTGCATCAACGCCCGCGACGCGATGCCGAACGGCGGCCGCATCACCATCGAGACCGCCAACTCCCGGCTGGACCGGGCGGCCGCGACCGCGCACGACATCCCCGAGGGCGAGTATCTCGCGGTGTGCGTGACCGACACCGGCACCGGCATGCCGCCCGAGGTGGTGGCCCGGGTGTTCGAGCCGTTCTTCACCACGAAGCCGATGGGCCAGGGGACGGGCCTCGGCCTGTCGATGATCCACGGCTTCGCCCGGCAATCGGGCGGGCAGGTGCGGATCCGGTCCGAGCCCGGCCGGGGCACCGCCGTCTGCCTGTACATGCCGCGCCACCACGGCGAGGCCGACGGCGACGACGGGGCGCCCGTCCCCGCCGAGGCCGCCCGGGCCGAGCAGGGCGAGACGGTGCTGATCGTCGACGACGAGCCCTCGGTGCGCATGCTGGTCACCGAGGTGCTGGAGGATCTCGGCTACACCGCGATCGAGGCGGCCGACGGCGTCGCCGGCCTGGCGGTGCTGCAATCGGACATGCGCATCGACCTGCTCGTCACCGACGTCGGCCTGCCCGGCGGCATGAACGGCCGCCAGATGGCGGACGCGGCCCGCGTCGGCCGGCCCGACCTCAAGGTGCTGTTCATCACCGGCTACGCCGAGACCGCGATCCTCGGCCACGGCCACCTCGACCCCGGCATGGAGGTGCTGACCAAGCCCTTCCCGATGGACGCCCTCGCCACCCGCCTCAAGGCGCTGATCGCCGGGCGGTAGGGGCTCTGCCGGCGATCCGAGGGGCTGCGACCCTTTGCGGACGCTGGAAAGGTCCGCTCGGGGCGGATCGGCGCGCGCAAGGCAACGCAACGCTTTGATCAGGTTCTTGAGGCAGTCTTGCCGCCTATCGAGACCGATAAGCCAAGAGGCCGGACGAGAACGATGCGGATTGTATCAGGCGGCGACGAGGAAGCCAGGACGATCCAGCTGTCGGAAGTGCTGGGTGCCTTGAGCCACGCCCTCGACCTGACGGAAGGTCAGCCCGTCGGGCATTGCGTGCGCGCGACCTGGATCGGCTTCCACATCGGCCGCGAGATGGGCCTCCCGGACTTGCAGCTCTGGGAACTCTACCACACGGTGATGCTGAAGGATCTCGGGTGCTCCAGCAACGCCGCGCGCATCTGCGAGCTCTATCTGTCCGACGATCTCAGCTTCAAACGCGACTTCAAGACGGTGAGCGACAGCCTGCCGAAGGTGCTCGGCTTCGTCTTCTCTCATACCGGCCTCAAGGCCGGCCTCGCCGAACGCTTCCGTGCCGTGCTCAACATCCTGCAGAACGGCGGAGCGATCACCGACGAACTGATCCAAACCCGCTGCCAGCGCGGTGCCCAGATCGCCCGGCAGCTTCGCTTCCCCGCGAGCGTTTGCGAGGCCATCCACGCGCTGGACGAGCACTGGAACGGCGGCGGCAGACCGGACCGCCTGGTCGGCCCGGGGATCCCGCTCTACGCACGGATGGCGTTGCTCGCTCAGGTCGTGGACGTGTTCCACACCGCAGCCGGCCCCGCGGCCGCGATGGCCGAGGTGCGGGCGCGCTCGGGCACATGGTTCGATCCTCAGATCGTCGCCTGCTTCGAAGCGGCCGCATCCGAGCCCGGCTTCTGGGATACCCTGGCCTCGGATGAGGTCGAGGAGGCGGTGTTCGCGTTGGCACCGGTCAGCCCGATCGTCGTTGATGAGGACTACCTCGACGACATCGCCCGTGCCTTCGCGCAGATCATCGACGCCAAGAGCCCGTTCACCTCCGGCCATTCGGAGCGGGTTGCCGTCTACGCCGACATGATCGCGGCCGAGCTTGGCTACACGTCGGAGCGCCGCCGCTGGCTGAAGCGGGCTGCGCTGCTTCACGACGTCGGCAAGCTCGGGGTCTCGAACGCGATCCTCGACAAGAACGGCAAGCTGGATGACGCGGAGTGGCGGGACATGCGCAATCACGCGTCCCTCTCCGAGACCATCCTGACCCGCGCGGCCGTGTTCCATGAGATGGCCCGCATCGGTGGCGGACACCACGAACGGCTGGACGGGAAGGGCTATCCGCGCGGCTTGAGCGGCGACGCGATCGAGCCCGAGACCCGCATCGTCTCGGTCGCCGACGTGTTCGACGCGCTGACAGCCAACCGGCCCTACCGGGCGGCCATGTCGCTCGAGAAGGCGCTCGGCATCATGCGCGCGGATCTCGGCACTGCGTTCGACCCGATCTGCTTCGCGGCGCTGGAGCGCGCGCTCGCCTCGATCGAGGGCGATCTTGCGCGGGCGGCTTGAGCCGAGCCGCCTCTCGGCGAACCCTCCGACTACCGGATCAGGATCATCTTGGAGGCCCTGCCGTCGGCACGAGGTGATGCGTCTCCCGACGTCGAGACGATGACCGTGCGCACCACCCAACCGCAGGCGGGCGAACGCAAGGCCCGGAGGAAAAGCGAATTGAGGCCGCGGGTCAGCATGATCTGAGCTTTCTGATGTTGGCTTGCGCTGAAGGCGTCGGCTGAAAAATCTGGCACCCGCCCTGTGAGTTCATCATGCAGCATCCGGCAGGACAGGGTGATAGCAAAGTCGATCGCATTTGATGCAACCGGAAGTACAACTTCTAGGAGTGCAAGTCTTCGATCGCGCTGACCGTCCGGAACGCCGCCTTCGTCGGCTTTCGAAAACCACCGACATCGGCGTCGAGGGCGTGGTCGGGTCCGACTCCGGACGTCTGCTTCCGGGGAAAACGCCAGGGGCCGCTTTCCGCCCGATCCGGTCGCAGAGCGGACCGGCCGATCTCGGCCCGTGCCGGCCGTGCGGACAAGCATCCGCCGGTGTCGGAAGCCGCCGTCATCGACCGGCTTGGCCATTCCGCCTCGGGGCTGGGAGGCGGCCCGGGCCGGCGGTCAGAGGTTCGGCAGCGTGCGCCCGCGCGCCGCCGCGATGACGTCCGGCGCGGGGATGTCGACCCATGCGCCACCGCCGGTGTCGGCGCCCGCTTCGGGCCAGTCGCCCACGATCCGGTAGCCGAGGGTGTAGCCGAGCCAGCGCGGATACCGTCCTCCCCCGAAGAACCAGGCGCGGTGGTCGTGCCCGGCGCCCGCGAGCGTCGCGTCGTCGGGCAGGTTGGCCGCGAGTTCCGCGTCGGTCACCGCGCATTCCCACGGCTCGGGCGGCGAATCGAACAGGCGGCCGACGAACCGCCCCGCCAAGCCCTCGCTCACGAGGGCCTCGCCCAGCGTCCAGCCGTAGCCGGGCCCGGCCATGCGCATGCCGTGGTGCGCCTCGTGCGCGACGGTCCGGCGCAGATCCCCGTCACGCAGCGCGCGGGCGAAGTTGGGGTTGCCGTGGTCGAGGGTGAGGGAGAACAGGCCGGCGCCCGGACCGCACGGTCCCGACGCGACCCGCCGGCCGTGCGGCCCCGTCGCCCGGCGTGCCCGCGCGCGGTGTGCGCCCCGTCACCGCGTCGTCCCGGGCTGCCGCCTAAGCCAGGCCGGATGAGCATCAGCATCCACGACGTCAGCGTCCCGGTCTTCGTCCACGCGCTTGGCAACATGAGCGCGTGGCTCGACAAGGCGGCGGCGGAGAAGCCGGAGGCCGACCTGCTCGGCCGGCGGCTGGCTCCGGACATGAAGCCGTTGCCGGCCCAGTATCAGATGGCGTCCGACAGCGCGAAGAACGCGGTGGCCCGGCTCGCCGGGATCGCGGCGCCCGCGATGCCCGACGTCGAGGCGAGCTTCGCCGAGCTCAAGGCGCGCTGCGCCCGGACGATCGCCTTCGTCGAGGGCGTCGATCCGGCGGCTCTGGCCCTCGGCGCGGAGCGCGCGGTGGAGCTGACGTTCCCGAACGGCATGGGATACCGCTTCAGCGGGCAGGGCTACCTCACCGGCTTCGCGCTTCCGAACTTCTTCTTTCACGTCACCACGGCCTACGGCATCCTGCGGGCCGCCGGGGTGAGCCTCGGCAAGCCGGATTTCCTGCAGCATCTCGGGCCGCCGACCCTCCACGCCGCGAAGTAGCCGCGCGGGCTCCCCGGCCCGGACCCGATCCCCGGGATCGGGGGCGCGCGGGATCGCGCCAACGCCTGTGACGATGTCGCCCGGGCCGTTTCGGGGCGGCGCGTGAGCCTTCGCGCCGCCGGCGCGTTCACGGCCCGTGTCCGCATCCGAACGGGAGCCCCGATGTCGAGCCTGGCCGAGCGAAAGGCACGCCTGATCGTCCACGGCGATCGGCCCTACAACGCCGAGCCGCCGCTCGCCCGGTTGCGGGCCGCCTACCGGACCCCGGCGGAGGACTTCTACGTCCGCTCGCACGGCGACCTGCCGGACCTCGACCCCGACACCTGGCGCCTCGCCGTCGAGGGCGGAGACGGTGCCGCGCGGGCGCTTTCGCTGCACGACCTGCGGACCCGCTTCCCGCAGGTCACGGTCACGGCGACGCTGCAGTGCGCCGGCAACCGGCGCGCCGACATGCGGGCGGTCGCCCCGGTCTCGGGCGACCCGTGGGATGCCGGGGCGATCGGCACGGCCGCGTGGACGGGCGTGCGCCTCGGCGACCTCCTGCGCGCGGCGGGCGTCACCGAGGGCGCCGATCTCCACGTGGCCTTCGAGAGCCACGACCGGGTGGACGGCCGCCCGTACGGCGCCTCGATCCCGCTCGCCAAGGCGATGGCGCCCGAGACCCTGCTCGCCTACGCCATGAACGGGGAAGCCCTGCTGCCCGAGCACGGCTTCCCGGTCCGCGCGGTGGTGCCGGGATTCGCCGGCGTGCGCAGCCCCAAATGGCTCCGGCGCCTCGCCGTGCAGGATCGCCCGTCCGACAACCCGATCCAGGCCGAGGATTACAAGCTGTACCCGCCCGACGTCGGCGCCGAGACGGCGGACCCGGCCCGGGGGCACACCATCGACACGATGCCGCTGAACGCCGCGATCTGCGAGCCGAAGCGCGGCGCCGCCCTCCGCGCCGGTCGCACCAGGGTTCGCGGCTACGCGGTGAGCGGCGACCGGGCCATCGTGCGCGTCGACGTCTCCGGCAACGGCGGCCGGTCCTGGCGGCAGGCCGACCTGGAGCACGCGGCCGCCGCGCCGTTCGCCTGGACGTTCTGGGCGGTGGAGCTCGATCTGCCGCCGGGCGAGCACGAGCTCGCGGTCCGCGCCTGGGACGCCGCCGGCCAGACGCAGCCGGCGCTGCCGGACGACACCTGGAACCACAAGGGCTACCTCTGCGCCTGCTGGCACCGCGTGCGGGTGAGCGTCACCGCAGCGCGCATCGATGGCGCGATCCCCGCGGCGCACGATTGATACCGGGTCTCATGGGTCAGGACCCATGAGGTCCGGCGGACGACCGCCGCCCCGCAGTCGCGGGGGCCAAGGCTCGATGCGTCACGCTCGGCGAGGCTTGGCATGAGGCGGGTCGCGAGCCCGCGGGCGGGCGACGGCCGCTCCCGAGGCGTCCGCCCCGCGGGCATCCACCGGCGGCAAGTCCCCTCCGCGGCTCGGTGTCGGCCCGACCCGTGACGCGGTCGTGGCGCGGACTACCGCGCCTCCGGAGCGTCGCTTCCCTCGATCAGCCGGGCGTACTCGGTCTCGGCCAAGCCGTAGCCGTCCCCCGCCACATCGAGCAGACGCTCGCGGTCGATGATCTGGACGTGGCCCCGGCGCTTGCCGACGAGGCCGTCCTTCTCGAGAACCTTCATCGCCATCGTCACGCCGGGCCGTTCGACGCCCAGCATCAGCGACATGAACTCCTGCGTGACCGTGATGTCGTCGCCCTCGCCGCGATCGTGGCACATCAGCAGCCAACGGGCGAGGCGGGTCGGCGTACCGCCGCGGGCGTTCGCGAACGCGGTCTGCGCGGTCTGGATGGTTTGGGTCTGGATGTATCGGTGCAGGAGGCTCCGTAGGGCGGGGCGTCGCTCCACTTCGGCGCGCAGGTCGGGCACATCGACCGTCAAGACGTGCCCGGCCGCCTGCACGAAGTGGGTGAACGGGCTGCGGTCGTCGTCGAGCAGGACCGGGGCGGCCCCGACCAAGCCTTCGCGGCCGAGCAGCCCAATCTCGATGCGGCCGCTGGGCGCATCGGAGGTGACGGAGACAATGCCCGCCTCCACGAAGTGGACGCTCGTGATCTGCGTGTTGGCCGAGATGAGCACGCGCCGGAGCGGGATCGCCTCGGGATGCAGCGCAGGCGCCAGGGCGGCGAAGTCCTCCGGAGGCAACGCGCGCAGGAGGCGGTTGCGCAGGGCGGGCTGCTGGAGATCTGCCACGTGTGCTCTCGCGTTGCGGGCAAGAGCACACGCTGTCCCTCAATCGTCAGCGCCCTGAAACGAGCCGACCACCGAGAATACATGGTGCGCGATACATAGATCAGCAATCGCTCCGAGCCGTACCATGGACATCAATCAGGTGGAATTCCCGGATAAATCGTCATATTTTTACTTATCAAGCGTGATTTGATTCTCCATCCAAGGGAGGGGTGCCGAGCAATCCGCGTGATCTTACTGCTTCTCCGCCCGCAGCATTTCGCGGGCGAACGCGAACACCGCGTCGCGCCCTTTCGGCGATTTGATCGCCAGCCAAGTCTGGATGAGCAGCGAGGCATCCTTCGGGTAGCCGGCGTTGGACTGCTCGAAGAATGAGTCTGGGGAGCAGCCGAGCATCAGCGCGAGCTGAGCGAGCGTCTCGGAACCGCTGACTTCAGGGGCCATGTCGGTCCCCTTAGGTGTCGGCATATCCATCCTATTCCCTCGTGTATCCGTCTCTAGCTCGACAGGAATGCATCTTAGCATTGCAGAGGGGGTAGTAAAATCGTAAATAATGTACAAAAATAGAGACAGGCACAGCTCTGTAAAAATTTTACATTTTATCTTCCCGTGCAGGAAGGAAATGCTTGTGGATCACACGCCTGATCTGAATGCGGTCGCCGACGCGGTCATGGCCGCGCATGCCGTCATCGACGAGCACGGCACGCACGAGATGAAGACGATGAGTCGGACGCTCCTGTTCACGGTCGGCAAGGCGATCGCCCAGCGCAGCCGGCCTGCGCGCGAACCGCAAGATCTCCGAGGCGACGAGGTCGGGTGACCTCGGGGCGAATCGCGGCGTCGGAACGAGGCGATGTCCCGATCGCGTTCCGCATTCGATGGGGCGACGCGTGCGATCCGGCCCAGGGCTTCCGGTCGTCTCGCCGGCGACCGCTGCGCGAAGGCATGCCGCGCCGGCCTTCGCCTAGGCCGGCGCGCGCGGGCGCGGTAGGCTCGCGGCGTTCCGCCGTCGCGAGCCCTGAGGACCCCGCATGCGCCTCGATCCTGCCCTGGCCGCCCGCATCGCGGCTTCCGTCGCGGACGGGTTCGCCGACCAGGTCGCCCACACCCAGGCGCTGGTGCGGTTCGGCTCGACCCGCGGCGCCGAGCACGCGATCCAGGATTTCGTGTTCCGCGGCTTCCGCGCGCGCGGCTACGCCACCGAGCGGTTCGGCATCGACGCCGCCGCGGTCGAGGCCCATCCCGGCGGCGCCAAGGTCGCGGCCGGGCATTCCGAGGCGCCGGTGGTGGTCGGCATCCACCGGCCGCGGGACGAACGCGGGCGCTCGCTGATCCTCCAGGCCCATGTCGACGTGGTGCCCCCCGGGCCGCTCGATCTGTGGACGCACCCGCCCTTCGATCCGGTGATCGCCGGCGACTGGATGTACGGGCGCGGCGCCGCCGACATGAAGGCGGGGCACGCGGCCAACCTATTCGCCCTCGACGCCCTGCGCCGCATCGGCCTGCAGCCGGCCGCCACCGTGACGATCCAGTCGGTGGTCGAGGAGGAATCCACCGGCAACGGCGCGCTCGCGGCGCACCTGCGCGGCTACCGCGCCGACGCGGTGCTGATCCCCGAGCCGATGGACGAGGCCCTGGTGCGGGCCAACACCGGCGTGCTGTGGTTCACGGTCGAGGTGCGCGGGCGCCCGGTGCACGTGCGCGAGATGGGGGCCGGCGCCAACGCCATCGACGCGACCTACCGGGTGATCGGCGCCCTGCGCGCGGTCGAGGCGCGCTGGAACGCCGACCGGGCCGGCCGGCCGCACTTCGCCGAGGCCGAGCACCCGATCAACCTCAATATCGGCCGGATCGAGGGCGGCGACTGGATCTCCTCGGTGCCGGCCTGGTGCCGCATCGGCTGCCGGATCGCGCTCTATCCCGGCCTCCGCGCGGCCGACGCCGCCGCCGAGATCGAGGCGGCGGTCGGCGCCTTCGCCCGCACCGACCCGTTCCTGTCGGGCACGCCGCCGCGGGTGAGCTTCGACGGCTTCTTCGCCGAGGGCTACGTGCTGGAGCCGGGCTCGGACGCCGAGAACGTGCTCGCCGCCGCCCACTGCGCGGCGGTCGGGACGGCGCTCACGAGCGTCATGTCGCCCTGCTACCTCGATACCCGGGTGCACGCCCTCTACGAGCGGGTGCCGGCCTTGTGCTACGGCCCGCGGAGCGAGAACATCCACGGCTTCGACGAGCGCGTCAGCCTCGCCTCGGTCCGGCGCATCACCACGGCGATGGCGCTGTTCGTGGCCGAATGGTGCGGGACCGAGCCGGCCTGATCCCGCCCGGTCAGGCGGCGCGCACGGTGGCGAGGAAGCGCCCGACCTCGGCGGCGAGGTGCTCGGACTGGCGCGACAGCTCGGACGCCGCGCCGAGCACCTGGGTCGCGGCCGCCCCGGTCTCCTCGGCGGCGCCGGCGACGCCGGTGATGTTGCTGGTCACCTCGGCCGTGCCCATCGCCGCCTGGCCGACGTTGCGCACGATCTCCTGGGTCGCCGCGCCCTGCTCCTCGACCGCCGCCGCGATCGCGGTGGCCACCGCGTTGATCTCGCGGATGCGCCCGGTCATCCCGCCGATCGAGGCGACCGCCTGACCGGTCGAGGCCTGGATCTGCGCGATCTGGCCCGAGATCTCGCTCGTCGCCTTGGCGGTCTGCTCGGCCAGGGCCTTCACCTCGGAGGCGACCACGGCAAAACCCTTGCCGGCCGCGCCGGCGCGGGCCGCCTCGATGGTGGCGTTCAGGGCCAGCAGGTTGGTCTGGCCGGCGATGTCCGAGATCAGCCCGACCACGGCGCCGATCCGCGACACCGCCGCGCTCAGCTCCTGCACCCGGGCGCCGGTCTGGTCGGCCTCGCGCACGGCCAGATGCGCGAGCTCGGCCGAGCCGCCGACCTGCCGGCCGATCTCGGCCACCGAGGAGCCGAGCTCCTCGGCGGCCGCCGCCACCGTGTTGACGTTGGTGCCGGCCTCCTCGGCCGCGGCCGCGACCGTGGTGGACTGGCCGGCCGTCTCGGTCGCCGTCGCGGTCAGGGTCTGGGCGGTGGCCTGCAGCTCGGTCGCCGAGGACGACACCATGCCGATGATCCCGCCGACCGCCGCCTCGAAGTCGTCGGCCATCTGGCGCATGCCGGCCTTGCGCTGCGCCTCGGCCGCCAGCCGCGCCTGCGCCGTGTCGGCCTCGAGCTTGCGGGTGCGGATCTGGTTGTCCTTGAACACCTGCACCGCCGCCGCCATGGCGCCGATCTCGCTGCGCTCGCCGGTATGCGGCACGGCGATCGCGGTGTCGCCCGTCGCCACCGTGTCCATCACCCGGGCCATCCGCTGCACCGGCACGGAGATCGTGAACACCGACATCCATCCGACCGCCAACGCCGTCGCCGCGACGAGGCCGAGGCCGACGGCGATGGCGAAGCGCGCCTGCTCGCCGAGCGCCGTGGCGCTCTCGGCGCTCGCCCGGCCGGCGGCGTCGTTGAAGGCGAGGTCGGCCTTCAGCGCGGCGCGCGCGGCGTTGAGCGCGGGGAGCATGCCGTCGAGGAGGTGCGCGCTCGCGCCCTTCGCGTCGCCCGCCTGCAGCCGCCGCAGGAATTCCTCGCCCATCGCCGAGTAGGCCGGCACGGTTGCCTTCACCGCCTCCCACAGCGCCTCCTCGCCGGGGCTGACGAAGCCGGCATAGTCCTTCAGGTCCGCGTCCAGCTCGGCCATGCTGGCGCGCAGCCGCGGCAGCGATTGCGGCCGCCGCTCGTCGCTGGAGACGAGGTAGGCGAGCTGCCGGCTGCGCAGCGCCTCGAAGTTGGTGGCGAGCCGCCCGAGGATGCGGGTGGACGGCAGCGCATTGCCCGCGAGCGCGTCGGTCACGGTGCTGAGGGCGTGCAGGCGCGCATAGCAGAAGCCGCCGAGCCCGGCCGTCAGCAGGAACAGCACCAGCACCGCGCCGACCAGGCGCGCACGGATCGAGAAATGGGCCAGCATCGCGGAATCCTTCGTCGCAAGGCTCCGTGATTGTCGATCCCGGTTAAGATCACCCTATAAGGACCGGACGGTCCTCGGATGCGCAAGATTTCCCCTTGGCGCGACCTTGCCGGTCTACGCCGCCGGGGCGAGGCATCGGCCGGCTCGATGCGGGATCGCGCCGGCCGTCCCGTCAGGCGCGGCTCACGGGATCAGCCGGTCGGCCCGCAGGCGGGCGAACAGGTCGAAGAATGCGTCGTCGGTCGGCTGGTAGGCGAGGAACCCGAGCCGACGGCTCTTGCTCATGTCGGTGACCACCTCGATCGGCCGGCCGAGGTCGGCGTCGGTGTGCCAGGGCGAGGCGAGCTTGGCGAGGTCGGGCTCGGCGAGGCCGTGGCGCGAAGCGATCTCGGCCCAGACCGGGCCGTCCTCGGCCATCTGCGCCTCGAGCGGCCGCACCGTGCCGTCGAACGGCTCGGGCGTCAGCCCGAACCAGGCCGCGATCCGGCCCCACATCCAGCTCCAGCGGAAGACGTCGCCGTCGACGACGTTGAAGTCCTGGTTGGCCGCGTCGGCGCTGGTCGAGGCCCAGAGCAGGTGGCGGGCGAGCAGCCGCGCGTCGGTCATGTCGGTCAGCCCGCTCCACTGCATGCCGGAGCCTGGGAAGCGGAACGGCCGGCCGGTCTCGCGGCACAGGGTGGCGTAGGCGGCCAGCGTCGTGCCCATGTTCATGGCGTTGCCGACCGCCTTGCCGATGATCGTGTGCGGGCGGTGGACGCTCCAACGGAAGCCGTCGCGGGCGGCGGCCGAGAATACCGCATCCTCCTGGGCGTAGTAGAAGTTCTCGACGTCGAGCCGGCCCTGGTCCTCGCGGAACGGGGTCTGCGGCACCGAGCCCTTCCCGTAGGCCTCGAACGGGCCGAGATAGTGCTTCAGGCCGGTGACCAGGGCGACGTGCCGGAGCGAGGCAGCCGGCCGCAGCGCGTCGAGCAGGTTCTCCACCATCGCGCCGTTGACGCGGATCATCTCGGCCTCGGTGTCGCGGCGCATCCAGGTCGCGAGCACCACGTGGCTCGGCTTGAGGCCCGCAAGCGCCCGCCGGAGGGAGGCCGGATCCTGCAGGTCGGCGGCGACGGGCACGACGCCGTCCTGCGCCACGGGCTTGCGCGCCAGCCCCGCCACCGCCCAGCCCTCGGCGGAGAACCGCTCGGCGGCCGCGCTCCCGACGATGCCGCTGGCGCCCACGATCAGAACCGAACCCGTCATGCATGACCCTCGCTGCCGAAGGCGCGCGGCCTTCGTATGCGGGTTCAACCAGCGGGCGTGCGTTGCGTTGCAGCGAAGACGCCTCTTCCCTTCCCCCTCTGCGGGGGAGGGGAGGTGCCCGCATCGCCCGGATTGCGGAACCGGGCCCCCGGCCTCACGCCACCCGGTCGATCGCGTCGCCCAGCACCTGCGCGATCTCGCCGATCTGGCCGTGCTCCAGGATCAGCGGCGGCGAGAGCGCGACGATGTCGCCGGTGACGCGGATCAGCAGGCCGCGCGCGAAGCAGTCAACGAACACGTCGTAGGCCCGCTTGCCGGGTTCGCCGGGGCGCGGTTCCAACTCGATCCCGGCGATCAGGCCGATGGTGCGGATGTCGACGACGCGGGCGCGCCCGCGCAGGTCGTGCATCGCCGCGGCCCAGTCGTCGGCGAGGTCCGCCGCCCGGGTGAGCAGGCCCTCGTCGCGGTAGATGTCGAGGGTCGCCAGCCCGGCCGCGCAGGCGACCGGGTGCCCGGAATAGGTGTAGCCGTGGAACAGCTCGATGCCGTCCGGGCCGTTCATCAGCGCGTCGTGGACGTGGCGGCCGGCGAAGACCGCGCCCATCGGGATGGTGCCGTTGGTCAGCCCCTTGGCGGTGCAGACGAGGTCGGGCGTCACCCCGAAGAAGTCGGCGGCGAAGGGCGCGCCCAGCCGCCCGAAGCCGGAGATCACCTCGTCGAAGATCAGCAGGATGCCGTGCGCGTCGCAGATCGCGCGCAGGCGCTCGAGGTAGCCCTTCGGCGGCACCAGCACGCCGGTCGAGCCCGCCACCGGCTCGACGATGCAGGCGGCGATGGTCTCGGCGCCGTGCAGCGCCACGAGGCGCTCGAGGTCGTCGGCGAGCTCGGCCCCGTGCTCGGGCAGGCCCTTGGTGAAGGCGTTGCGGGCCGGGTCGTGGGTGTGGCGCAGGTGGTCGGTGCCCGGCAGCGTCGGGAAGGCCCGGCGGTTCGAGACGATGCCGCCGACCGAGATGCCGCCGAAGCCGACGCCGTGATAGCCGCGCTCGCGCCCGATCAGCCGGGTGCGGGTGCCCTGGCCGACCGCCCGCTGGTAGGCGAGCGCGATCTTGAGCGCGGTGTCGACCGATTCCGAGCCCGAGCCGGTGAAGAACACCCGGTCGAGCGCGGCGCCGGCCGGCCCAGGCGCGATCTCGGCCAGGCGCTCGGCGAATTCGAACGCGATCGGGTGGCCCATCTGGAAGGTCGGGGCGAAGTCCATCGTCGCGAGCTGGCGCTCGACCGCGCTCGCGATCCCGCGGCGGCCGTGCCCGGCGTTGCAGCACCACAGGCCCGCCGTCCCGTCGAGCACCTGGCGGCCGTCGTCGGTGGTGTAGTGCATCCCGTCGGCGGCCACGAACATCCGCGGCGCCGCCTTGAACTGGCGGTTGGCCGTGAACGGCATCCAGAACGCCTCCAGCGAGGGCGCGTTCTTCCGTGCGTTCAGGTCGGACATGAGGGCTCCTCGGCTCGCGATCGTGCCGGCAGGGGACCCGGTTTCGCGCGCCGCAACAACCCCCTTTCGCGCAAGCCGGGCGCCTCCGGCATGTGCCCGGCAACGGCCGCCCGGCGTGGGCGGCGGTCGAGGGCGCCGTGATCGTACCGGCTTCCGCGCCTTCGGGTGGGCGTGGTCTGCGTCAGACGCGGCGCCATCCCGGCTGGCTCGGATCGACGAGGCGATAGTTGACCGGAGCTTGGCCGCAGATCGCGATCACCGCCGGTTCCGTCCCGGGGCGGATCACGCCGTCGTAGTGCGGCGTGCCCGCGACCCGACGCACGAAGCTACCGGCCGGAACGGGAACGCAGGAGGCGGGATCGAAGTCGGGGCCGCTGTTGCACCACCAGATGCCGGACACCACCATGCAGAACCGGTCGGTCGTGTAGGTGTGCGGAGCGCTCATGTAGCCGGGCCACCACCGCACGAGCGTGTAGTAGAAGCCGGTTCCGTTGCTGTCGCCGGTGAGGGCGCAGCGGTCCGAGCAATGGTCGGGATAGGTCGGCGTCGGGGTCCAGACCAGCTGGTTCGGCAAGCGGATGATGGTCTGTTCCGGGTCGAGCGGTGAGGCGGCGGCCTGGCCGAACGCGAGGGGCAGAGCACCGAGCAGCGAGGCCGTCAGCACGTCGCGCCGGTTCGAGGTGGGAGCAGTCATGGGCGTCTTCCTCGCGGGTGATGGTGGCTGGGCGTCTCGATGGCGCCCATGTCCGCGGTCTTCATTCCATCGATTCGCGGCGCCGCAAAGCCGCGCCGGACGCTGGCGACAGCTCCGGCACGGCACGGGGCGCGGCCATCGCCGGGACTTGTGCGAAGGAAACCCGACGCAGGCTCCGATGCGAGGGACGCCGGCTCCACGGATGAGAATTCGACGGTGGCGAGACTCGCAGCGATCCTGGCCGGCACTGCATTCGGCGCTCGCGGCGGAAGGCCGCGTTCCCGAACAGGACATCGAGGAGGAAGCGATGCTGTATCACGTCAGGATGGACGTCCATCCGCCCACGCAGCTGCCGCCGGCCGAGTTCGACCGGTTGAAGGCCGAGGAGAAGGCGCAGGCGCGGGCGCTCCAGGAATCGGGCCGGTGGGTGCACCTCTGGCGCATCGCCGGGCAGTACGCCAACATCAGCGTGTTCGACGTGGCCGACCACGACGAGCTGCACGCGATCCTCTCCGGCCTGCCGCTGTACCCGTTCATGAGCGTGACGGTGACGCCGCTGGCCCGGCACCCGTCGGCCTTGTGAGCGGGGAGCCCCTTCCCTCTCCCCTCTGCGGGAGAGGGAAGGCTGGGGTCATGGGTTCGTCACCAGCCTGCAGGTGCTCTGCGCCAGCGGCTGGAAGGCCTCGTCGCCGGGGATGGTCTTGAGGATCGTGTAGAAGTCCCACGGGCCCTTCGACTCGGCCGGGGTCTTCACCCGCGCCAGGTACATGTCGTGGACCATGCGGCCGTCGGGGCGCAGCTTGGCGTTGCGCGCGAAGGCGTCCTCGATCGGCAGCGCACGCATCTTGGCCATCACCGCGAGGCCGTCGTCGGTGCCCGCCGCCTCGGCCGCCTTGAGGTAGTGCAGCACCGCCGAGTAGTCGCCGGCCTGGACCATGGTCGGCATCCGCCCGCCCATGCGTTCGCCGAAGCGCTTCGCGAAGGCGCGGGTGCGGTCGTCGAGGTCCCAGTAGAAGCCCGTCGTCAGGATCATGCCCTGTGCCGCCTTCAGGCCGACCGAGTTGACGTCGGTGAGGAAGATGTTGAGGCCGCCGAGCGACTGGCCGCCCTCGGCGATGCCGAACTCGGCGGCCTGCTTGATGGTGTTGATCGTGTCGGCGCCGGCATTGGCCATGCCGATGATCCGGGCGCCCGAGGCCTGCGCCTGGATCAGGTAGGACGAGAAGTCGGCGTTCGGGAACGGGTGCTTGACCGAGCCGAGCACCGTGCCGCCCTTGGCCCGCACCACGCGGGTGACCTGGGCCTCGAGGTCCTGCCCGAAGGTGTAGTCGGCGGTGATGAAGAACCAGGTGTTCTTCGGGTCGTCGGCCAGCGCCGCGGCGGTGCCGGCGGCGAGCGCGTGGGTGTCCCAGGACCAGTGGGCGCCGGTGGCCGAGCAGGCGGCGTTGGTCAGCGCCATCGAGCCGGCGCCGGAATTGATGTCGACCTTGCCCTTGGCGCGGGCGACCTCGCGCACGGCGAGCCCCGCCACCGACGAGTTCGTGTCGAAGATCGCGTCCACCCCCTCCGTGTCGAACCAGCGGCGGGCGATGGTCGAGGCGATGTCGGCCTTGTTCTGGTGGTCGGCGAAGATCAGCTCGACCTTGCGGCCGCCGATCGCCCTGCCGAAATCCTCGATCGCGAGCTGCGCCGCCGTCACCGAGCCCTTGCCGGCGAGGTCCGAGTAGCCGCCGGACATGTCGGTCAGCACGCCGATCCTGATGCCGCCGTCGGCGTATTGGGCGGAGGCCGGCGTGGCCGCGAGCAGCACGGCCGTGGACAGCGCTGCAGCGAGCGCGGATGCGGGAATGGTCCTTGCCACGATCGTCCTCCCGGGGGCTTGTGGTCGCGAACCCGATCCGCGTGCCCGCCCGCGGATTCGGCGATCCGGCCTCGCCCGGTTGGCGGTTTTTCCCCGCGTCCGGAGGCAGGCCGGCGCCGTGCGCGAGGCCTCGCGCGCGGCCGGCTTCACCTATAGAGGCGTCCCGGTGCGCGATCGCGCCCGGCCGGGGCGAACCGGTGAGAACCGCCCGCGGGTGTCAGGAAGCCCGGGCGCGCCATCGCCTGTGCCGCGCTACACAAATGATCGCCGCCATCCGCAGCCCGCCCCCGGAGCCGCCATGCCGTTCATCATCGAGACCTTCGACAAGCCCGGCCACGAGCACCTGCGCCGCGGGGCGAGGGCCGAGCACCTCGCCTTCCTGGAGGCCCAGGCCGCGCGGCTGCTCGCCTGCGGCGCGAAACTGTCCGACGACGGGTCGGATGCGGGCGGCGGCCTCTACCTCGTCGACGTGGAGACGCGGGCGGAGGCCGAGCGCTTCATCGCCGAGGACCCGTTCGCGAAGGCCGGCCTGTTCGAGCGGGTCGCGATCCAGCGCTGGCGCAAGGCCTATCTCGACGGTCGGAGCTACCTGAAGCCCCAGGCCTAGCCGAAGCCCAGGCCTAGCCGAAGCCGTAGAGCGCGCGCGGGTTCTCGACGAAGAGCCTTCGGCGCCTGGCCTCGTCCGGCACCCAGTCGGCGATCAGGTCGAGGAGCGTCGCGAGCTTCGGCGGCCCGTCCCTGGCGGCGACGTGCGGCCAGTCGGAGCCCCATAGGCAGCGCTCGGGTGCGGCGTCGTTCAGCGCCCGGGCGAAGGGGATGGTGTCGGCGAAGGGCGCGCCCGCCACCGAGGTGCGGAACGCGCCCGAGAGCTTCACCCAGGCGCCGTCGCGCACCAGCGCCACGAGGGTGGAAAAGCCCGGGTCCGAAAGGCCCGCCGCGGTCGGCATGTGGCCCATGTGGTCGACGACGAAGGGCACCGGCAGCCGCGAGAGGCGCTGGGCCAGCGGCGGCAGGCTGCGGGCGTCGATCAGGAATTGCAGGTGCCAGCCCATCTCGCGGGCGAGCGCGCCGTAGGCCTCGACCGCCGCGAAATCGATGCCGCCGCCGTAGAGCACGTTGAGGCGCAGGCCGACGATGCCGGCGTCCTTCATCGCGCGGAGGTCGCGCTCGGGCAGCCCGAGGGGGATCACGGCGATGCCGCGCAGGCGCTCGGCGTTCGCGGCCAGCGTCTCCAGCAGCAGCCGGTTGTCGGTGCCGTGGACGCTGACCTGGACCAGCACGCCGTGGGCCATGCCGGTGGCGTCGAGCATCGCCAGGTAGGCCTGCGCCGGCGCCGCCGGCGGGGTGTAGCTGCGATTCTCCACGAACGGATGGGCCGGCGGCCGGCCGATCACGTGGGCATGGCTGTCGACCGCCCCCGCCGGCACCGCGTAGCGCGTCGGGCCGGCGGGATGCGGATCGGGGGCGGGGCAATCGCGGATCGGGGTCATGGCGTCCTCTCCTCCGAACTCGACGCAGTCTTTCCCTCCCCCCTGAGCGGGGGAGGGTGGCTCGCGCAGCGGGTCGGGAGAGGGGAGCGCGTTGTCCGGAGAGGTCGCTCCCCTCTCCCGACCCTCGCTGACGCGAGGCCCACCCTCCCCCGCTTAAGGGGGGAGGGACAAACCCGTCCCCCTACCCGTCGGCGTGCAGCACCTTCCCCCGCGTCTCCGGCAGGGCGAAGGCGGCGAGAAAGAACACGCCGTAGGCGCCCGCGGCGAAGACCGCGATCGCCGAGGCGAGGCCGATCGATTTCGAGAGCTCGCCCACCAGGAACGGGAACAGCGCGCCGAGGCCCCGCCCGAAATTGTAGCAGAAGCCCTGGCCCGAGCCGCGCAGCCGCGTCGGGTAGAGCTCGGTGAGGAAGGCGCCCATCCCCGAGAAGTAGCCCGAGGCGAAGAAGCCGAGCGGGAAGCCCAGCACCCACAGCACCGCGTTCGAGAGCGGCAGCTGGGTGTAGGCGACGATGACCAGGATCGCGCCGATCGAGAAGATCAGGAACAGCGGGCGCCGCCCGAGCCGGTCGGCGAGCCAGGCGCCGACGAGGTAGCCGGCAAACGAGCCCACGATCAGCGCCGAGAGGTAGCCGGTGGAGGAGACGATCGACAGGCCGCGCTCGGTGGTGAGGTAGCGCGGCAGCCAGGTGGTGATGGCGTAGTAGCCGCCCTGGCAGCCGGCGGCGGCGAGCGAGGCCAGGATCGTGGTGCGCAGCAGCGGGCCGGCGAAGATCTCCCAGAGCTTGGGCTCCTCGCCGGCCGCGCGCGCCCTGGCGCGGGTCTCGGCGGCGACCTTCGGCTCCGCGACGTAGCGGCGGAGGTAGAACACCAGCAGCGCCGGCAGCGCGCCGATCGCGAACATCCAGCGCCACGCGCTCTCGGGCGGGAGATAGGAGAACAGCACCGCCTGCGACAGCACCGCCATCCCCCAGCCGATCGCCCAGCCGGACTGCACCGAGCCGACGGCCCGGCCGCGATACTGCGCCCGGATGGTCTCGCCCATCAGCACCGCGCCGGCCGCCCACTCGCCGCCGAAGCCGAGGCCGAGCAGCGCGCGGGCGACGAGCAGCTGCTCGAAGTTCTGCACGAAGGCGCAGACCAGCGAGAAGACCGAGAACCAGAGGATGGTGATCTGCAGCGTCAGCACGCGGCCGATGCGGTCGGCGACGAAGCCGGCGAGCCACCCGCCGAGCGCGGAGGCCAGCAGCGTGACGGTGGCGGCGAGGCCGGCCGTGCCCGGATCGACCCTCCACAGGCTGATGATCGTGCCGATCACCAGCGGGTAGATCATGAAGTCCATGCCGTCGAGCGCCCAGCCGGCGGCGCAGGCCCAGAAGGTGCGCCGCTCGGGGGTGGTCATGCTCCGGTAGAACGCCCCGAGGCTGGCATCCTCGATCGGCACGACGTCGAGGGGGTTTGGGGCTCCGGGTCCCGACGTCACAGCCATGATCCGGTCCCCTTTCGCCGACCCGGCGATCCTGGCGCGGATCGGAGCGGCAGGACAAGGGCGCCGGCGGCACGGGAGGGGGGAAGGGCGCAGGATTGTCGCGGTGCGCGGGGGCGGCCCTCAGGGACCGGCTCGCCCGCGCTCAGGCGGCGGCGCCGACGTCGAACTCGAAATGGATCCGGTCGTAGGGGAAGGTCACGCCCGCGTCCGACCGGTCGACGACGCCGGCCTCCGCCAGCGTCACCACGTCCCGATGCACCGCCTGGACGTCGCGACCGACCCGCCGGGCGACTTCGCGGATGGCGAGCGGTCCCTGGCCCGCCATCGCCTTGACGATCGCCAGGCGCGACGGCGCGAGGACGCGATGCAACGCATCGTAGCTGGCAAAGTAGATCGTCGGCGCAGCGGCTGCGGCGTGCCCGGCCATGGCATCGGCGGCCGCCTCGAGGAAGCGGGTCCTCGCATCCGCCACGGATCCGATGCCGACCGTCAGAATGCTCATCCCAGGATCCTTCTCATGTCGGCCTCGAAGGCGTCGAAGAGGGCTTCCAGGCTCGTGAAGGCGAACCGGTCCTCCCGCGATCCGATAGGGCGGTGATCGCCCTTGCCGCGCTCGTTGTCGTAGCGAAGCACGCACGCGCCGTTCACGACGAGGGCGAGCCGGTACTTGAAGGCATGCAGGCTGCCCGGGACCGGGGCTGGGACATGCCAGAGCGTCACCTCGAAGAAGGCGGTGTCGCTGAGGACGGTGCGGGATTTCTCGATCAGCACCGCCGTCATGGTGCCATCCCTAGCGGCCCGGCACGGGTGTTGTCAATGATGACAACACCCGTGCCGGGCCGGTGGCCGATTCGGCCCGTGAGACGTCCTCAGGCCGGCGGGCGGCCGCCGACCAGCACCGGCTCCGGCGCGGTGCGCTCGGGGAACAGCGCCTGCAGGTCGCGCAGCTTCGGCGCGTCGTTGGCGGCGATGTAGGGGTGGTTCGGGTGGCTCGCCATGAAGTCCTGGTGGTAGCCTTCCGCCGGGTAGAAGGTCGCGCCCGGCTCGATCCGCGTGGCGATCGGCTTCGCGTAGGCGTGCGCGGCGTCGAGCTGGGCGATGTAGGCCTCGGCGACCCGCGCCTGCTCCGCGTCGGCGGGGAAGATCGCCGAGCGGTATTGCGGGCCGGAATCCGGGCCCTGGCGGTTCACCTGCGTCGGGTCGAGCGCCACCGAGAAGAAGATCCGCAGCAGCTCGTCGTAGCGGATCACCTTGGGATCGTAGGTGATGCGCACCGCCTCGGCATGGCCGGTGCCACCGGTGCTGACCGCGCTGTAGCGTGCATCCGACGCGTCGCCGCCGGCATAGCCCGACACGGCCCGGCGGACGCCACGCACGTGCTGGAACACCCCCTGCACGCCCCAGAAGCAGCCGCCGGCGAGCGTCGCGGTGCCCAGGCCGGTCTCCTTCGCGGTCTCCCGGGCGGTCACGGCGGCCTCCGGCAGGCGCCGGCCGGGCTCCTCCGCATGGGCGAGGCCGCGCAGCGAGACCGCACCGGCCATCAGGGCGAGGCCCGCGACCGTCGCGAGCGCGACCCCGCGCAGGCCGGACGCTTTGGGTGTCAGGGACATGTTCGTGGACATGGCGGTCTCCGAGCGAGGGGGCGCGGCGCGCGCGGGGCGGGGGCCGATCCTCATGTACGCGCAGCCGAGGCCATCGGTTACGCGGCATCGTGGGCACCGGAGCGCACTGGGTGCGTCGCGGCGCCCAGCTCAGGCGGCCGGCGCGTCGGCGAGCCCACGGAGGCGACGCGAGCCCGTGTCCGGTCGGTTCGGCGGAGGGTTGCCGCCCGGCAGTCCGTGCTGGTCCTTCAGGCGATCAGAAGATATATCACAAACCGAGATAACGTATGGAGTTCTAGCCATGCGCACGACCACGGTCCTGTCGAGCGACGAACTGGCGAGCCTCGCGAGGCTCGGCCAGACCATCCGGCTCGCACGGCTGCGCCGAAACCTCACCCAGGCCGCGTTCGCCGAGCGCATGGGGGTCGGCCGCCCATCCGTGGTCGCGATCGAGAACGGGCGTCCGGGCGTGGCGGTCGGCATCCTGCTCAAGGCGCTGACCGTCCTCGGCTATACCGAACGCCTCGGGGAGATCGTCGCCGCCGATCCGATCGGCGACGACATGGACGCCGTGCTCGGCCGCCGGCGATCGAGGAGGTCTGCCCATGTGGCGGATTTCTGAATCCGGCCGCCTCGACGAGCTCGTCGTCTTCCGATGGGATGCGGCGCGCTACGTCCCCGTCGGCTCGCTCCGCTTCGAAGGGGGCGACAGGCGGATCGGCCGCTTCGTCTACGCCAAGTCCGTCCTTCGCTCCGGGACCCCGAGGCCGATCGATCCGATCGGGCTTCCGATCAGCGGCCGGTCGAGGTCGGCTCATCCCGACGAAGTCCACCTCGCCTTTCACGATGCCGGGCCCGACGGCTGGGGCAAGGGCATCCTCGATCGGGCCTTCCCGCATCGACGCCTCGGGATGGCCGAGTATCTTGCCCTGGGCGGAACCACGCGAACGGGGGACCTCGCCTTCGGCCCGACCCCGGACGGTCCCCGGACCTGGGTTCCGGACGAAGCCCCGCTCCTGCACCTGCCCGCCGCGGAGGACGACGTCGCGGCGCTGCTGGCGGCGGCCAAGGCGATCGAGGACGGCCGCAGCGCCTCGCATCACCTGCAGGTGCTCCTCCGCAACAGCGCCGACGTCGGGGGCGCCCGCCCCAAGGCGCGGCTGCGGCACCGCGGGCGCCAGTGGATCGCGAAGTTTCCCGCCTGGGGCGACAGGTTCGACGATCCGCGCGCGGAGGCGGTCTGCCTCGACGTCGCCGAGGCGGCCGGCCTGTCGGTCCCGGCTCGCGAGCTTCTCGATATCGGCGGTCGAAGCGCGCTTCTCGTCGAACGGTTCGACCGCACCTCGGAAGGCGAGCCGATCGCCTATCTGAGTGCGGCCACGCTGCTCAAGGAGCCGAGCTTCGGCTACGGCACCCGGAAGACCTACGTCGACATCGCGGCGGTCGCGGAGTCGATCGGCGTCGCGAACGCGTTTCCGGAGATGTTCCGGCGGCTCCTGGTGAACGCGTGCCTCCACATCACCGACGACCACCTGCGCACCCACGCGTTCCTCGGTGCGGGCGACGGGTGGCGGCTGTCGCCGGTCTTCGACATCGCACCGCATCCGGGCGTGATGCGGCATGTCTGCGCGCCGGCGCCGGGCCTTGGTCCCGAATGGGATGCCGAACGGGCGTTCGCGTCCCATCCGCGGTTCAAGCTGTCCCGCATCGCGGCCGACAGCATTCGCGAGGCGGTCCAGGCGGCGATGCGGCGCGTGCCGGAGTTCATGGCGGCGCGTGGGATGCCGGCCGGGGACCGGACGATGCTCGCCGCGAGTTTCGCCCCGGCCGCACGCGCGTCCTGAAATCGTGCCGGCCCCGGCCGCACGCGGGGCGCAGCCGAACCGGCTGGGAGCAGATCCCGTCGGTGCAGGTCACGTCGAGGCAGGCCACGTCGGGGCGGGTCACGTCGGGGCGGTCGACGGATCGGATCCCGTCTCTCCGCGATTCCGGGCCGTCCCGACTTGTGCAACCCGGACACATCGCCGTGTTCCCACAGCATTCGCCCGCACCGGCATCTTGAACGGCCGCGCGGATGCAGGCAGCCTCGCGCCGATCTTCGATCCGAGGGGCGTGTCCGTGAGCCGAGCCGTCAGCCCTTCGCAGGAGCGTGCGCTCCCGGTCGCCCCGGTGGCGCGAAAGCCCGGGGCGGTGCGGCACGCGGCCGGGCCGTCGCTGACGCTCGGGGCGCTCGGGGTCGTCTACGGCGACATCGGCACCAGCCCGCTCTACGCCTTCAAGGAGGCGGTGAAGGCCGGCATCTCCGGCGGGGCGCCGGTCGCGGCGGCGGCCACCGGCGCGGTCTCGCTGATCCTGTGGGCGCTGATCCTGATCGTCTCGCTGAAATACGCGGTGCTGATCCTGCGCGCCGACAACCGCGGCGAGGGCGGCATCGTCGCGATGCTGGCGCTGCTCGGCGCCCGCCACGCCAAGGCCGGCACCTGGCAGGCGCTGCTGCTGGTGGTCGGGCTCGTCGGCGCGGCGCTTCTCTACGGCGACGGCGCGATCACCCCGGCGATCTCGGTGCTGTCGGCGATCGAGGGGCTGAAGGTCGACGCGCCGGTGCTGAGCCCCTTCGTCGTCCCGCTGACGATCCTGATCCTGATCGGGCTGTTCCTGGTCCAGCGGCAGGGCGTGGCGGTGATCGGCCGGGTGTTCGGCCCGGTGATGCTGGTGTGGTTCTCCGTCCTGGTGCTGCTGGCGATCCCGAGCATCTGGCACGCGCCGCAGATCCTGGCGGCGGTCAACCCGTGGCGGGCGGTCGACTTCCTGGTCCATGCCGGCTGGCACGTCTCGTTCCTGATGCTCGGCGCGGCCTTCCTCGCGGTCACCGGCGGCGAGGCGATGTATGCCGATCTCGGGCATTTCGGGGCGCCGGCGATCCGCACCGCGTGGTTCGGCCTCGTGCTGCCGGCGCTGCTGATCCACTATTGCGGGCAGGGCGCGCTGCTCATCGCCGAGCCGGACGCGATCGAGAACCCGTTCTACCGGCTCGCGCCGGACTGGGCGCACTATCCCCTCGTGGCGCTCGCCACCATGGCCACCGTCATCGCCTCGCAGGCGGTGATCTCGGGGGTGTATTCCCTGACGCAGCAGGCGATCCAGCTCGGCTTCATGCCGGCGATGCGGGTGGTCCACACCGACAAGCACGAGCGCGGGCAGATCTACGTGCCGGCGGTGAACTGGCTCTTGGCGCTCGCCACCCTCGTCGCAGTGGTGCTGTTCGGCTCCTCCGATGCGCTGGCCGGCGCCTACGGCATCGCCGTCTCGGCGCTGATGGGCATCACCACGCTGCTCGCCGCGCTGATCGCGCTGCGCTGGGGCTACGGCCTCGCCGCGGTGCTCGCGGTCAACGGCTTCTTCCTCGCCATCGACCTGGTGTTCCTGGCGGCCAACAGCGCGAAGCTCCTCGAGGGCGGTTGGTTCCCGCTGGTGCTGGCCTTCTCGGTCGCCTTCCTGATGCTGACCTGGATGAAGGGCAACCGGGTACTGGAGGCGGTGCGCGAGCCGCTGCGGCAGAAGGAGGACGCCTTCCTCGCCCGCCTCGCCTCGCACCCGCCGGTGACGCTGCCCGGCACCGCCGCCTTCCTCTCGGCGGCGAGCGAGGGCATCCCGATGGCGCTCGGGCGCCTGGTCGAGCGCAGCCGCTGCCTGCACGAGCGCATCCTCCTGATCACCGTGATCTACGAGGAGGAGCCGATCGTGCCGGCGTCGCAGCGCGCGGAGGTGACGCTCGTGGCTTCGGGCATCCGCAAGGCGATCTCGAAATACACGCCCGGGATGGAGCGCGTGGTGCTGCATTACGGCTTCATGCAGACGGCCTCGATTCCCGAAGGGCTGCAATGCGCGGTGGCGAGCGGCCTGCTGCCGGCGGAGTTCGTGGAGGACATCACCTACTTCGTCGGCCACGAGGCCATCATCCCGTCGCCGACCAACCCCGGCATGCACAGCTGGCGCGAGGGCCTCTACGCCTTCATGAAGCGCAACGCCGAGCGCACCGGCGCCCATTTCGGGCTGCCGACGCGGCAGGTGGTGGAGGTGGGGACCGAGATCGAGATCTGAGGGGCGCCATCGCCCCTCAATCCACCGCGAGCCGGTACCCCACCCCGCGCACGGTCTGCAGGAAGGTCGGGTTGGCCGGGTCGACCTCGGTCTTGCGGCGCAGGCGGTTGATCTGCACGTCGATGGTGCGCTCGGCGGCGAGGCCCCCGCCTCCGGCCAGCACCTCGCGCTCGACGTTGGCGCCGTGGGCGCCGGCCAGGATCGTCAGGATCTCGCGCTCGCGCTCGGTGATGCGGATCATCTCGTCCTCGCGGCGCAGCTCCCCGCGCTCGATCCGGTAGGAGAACGGCCCGAAGGTCACCACGTCGCCGGTGCCGGTGTCGCGGCGCGGGCCCGACGCCCGGTTGATGATGTTGGTGAGCCGGAGCGTCAGCTCGCGCGGCTCGAACGGCTTCGGCAGGTAGTCGTCGGCGCCGATCTCGAGGCCCATCACCCGGTCGTTCGGGTTGGAGCGGGCGGTGAGCATCAGGATCGGCACGCGCGAGGTCTCGCGCACGCTGCGCGCATAGGCGAAGCCGTCCTCGCCCGGCATCATCACGTCGAGCACCATCGCGTCGAAGACCAGGCTCTGCGCCTTGGCCCGCGCCTCGGCCGCGCTCGCGGCGGCGGTGACGCGGAACCCCTGCTCGGCGAGGTAGCGGGCGAGCAGCTCGCGCAGGCGCCGGTCGTCGTCGACCACGAGGACGTGCGGCGCCCCGTCGGAGAGCTCGGTGCGGGCATGGGCGGCCATCAGGCGGCCCCGCCGCCGCGGCGGGCCATCAGGCGGCGCACCACCGCGCGCTCGTCGGGCTCGATCATCGCCATCAGGAAGCTCTCGGGGGCGGCCGCATCCTCCGGCGAGGCCAGCGCGCGGGCCAGCCGCCGCGCCTGCACGCGGGTGAGGTCGGCGGCCAGCGCCGCGCCGCTCGGCGTGCAGGTGAGCAGGCGCTGGCGCCGGTCCTGGGTGCCGGGCCGCTGGGCGATGTAGCCCTGGCCGATCAGGTCCTTCAGCACCCGGTTGAGGCTCTGCTTGGTGATGCGCAGGATGTCGAGCAATTCGGCGATGGTCAGGCCGGGATAGCGGTCGACGAAGTGCAGCACCCGGTGGTGCGCCCGGCCGAAGCCGTACTCGGCCAGGATCCGGTCCGGATCGCCGACGAAGTCGCGATAGGCGAAGAACAGGAGCTCGATCAGGTCGTCGCTGCTGCAGGCGGCGGCCGGCTCGGCGGCGTCCTTGCGTTCGCGGAGGGCGGGAGATGTCACGTGCGGCCCGGGTCCGGTTGCGGCGCGAAGGGCGGGAGAGGAGACGAACGTCGGCGCGAAGGACGTCGGAGCGGAGAGGATGGGAAGGAGGAGCGCGCGCGCGATATACGTCAGTGTCGTTGACATATTCCAGGCCGGTTGGTACCCGTCAACCCCGCCGGCGCCGCCCGCATGCGCGCCCATCGACATCGTCCCCGCCGAAGGGCCCGCAGGTTGCGCGGGCCGCGACGATTTCCAGGAAGACGTTCCCATGTCCGTGATCCCGTTCGACGAGCGCGAGGGCACCATCTGGTTCGACGGCGCCATGGTGCCGTGGCGGGACGCCAAGATCCACGTGCTGAGCCACGGGCTGCATTACGGCTCGTCGGTGTTCGAGGGCGAGCGCGCCTATGGCGGGGTGATCTTCAAGAGCCTCGCCCATGCCGAGCGCCTGCGCCGCTCCGCCGAGCTGCTCGACTTCGCGGTGCCGTATTCGGCCGCCGAGATCGTCGCGGCCAAGGAGGCCGTGCTCAAGGTCAGCGGCCTGCAGGACGCGTATCTCCGCCCGGTCGCCTGGCGCGGCTCGGAGATGATGGGCGTCTCGGCCCAGGGCAACACCATCCACCTGGCGATCGCCGCCTGGGAATGGCCGAGCTACTTCGACGCCGCCACCAAGATGAAGGGCATCCGCCTCGACATCGCCGAGTATCGCCGGCCCGATCCCCGCACCGCCCCCTGCGCCTCGAAGGCGGCGGGCCTGTACATGATCTGCACGATCTCCAAGCACCGGGCCGAGAACAAGGGCTATGCCGACGCGCTGATGCTCGACTTCGAGGACAACGTCGCCGAGTGCACCGGCGCCAACGTGTTCTTCATCCGCGACGGGGCGATCCACACCCCCACCGCCGACCGCTTCCTCAACGGCATCACCCGGCAGACGGTGATCGAGCTGGCCCGCCGCCGCGGCCTCGCGGTCACCGAGCGCCGCATCCGCCCCGAGGAGATGGCCGACTTCTCGGAATGCTTCATCACCGGCTCGGCCGCCGAGGTCACCCCGGTCTCCGAGATCGGGCCCTACCGGTTCGCGCCGGGCGCGATCACCCGCACGCTGATGGACGACTACCTCGCCGAGGTGCAGCCGCAGGCGCGCGCAGCCTGAAGGTTCGCGCGGCCTGGGGCGTCTTATCCCCCGCCGGTTCCGGCCGGCGGGGAACCTCGGGGATGCGGGCCGCGTTCTGACGGAACATTCCATGAACGCGTGAGTGCCCGATGACCAAGGCCGCTGCCAAGACCACGGCGAAGTCCGATTCGAAGTCCGACACGAAGTCCGCTTCGAACGAGAACCCGAAGACCGACCCGAAGGACGTGTCGAACCAGATCAAGGATCCCGACCAGTGGACCACGGGCGGCGAGCCGATGACCGGTGCGCAGGCCTCCTATCTCAAGACCCTGTCGGAGGAGACCAAGGAGCCCGAGGCGTTCGATCCCGACATCGACAAGGCCGAGGCCTCCAAGCGCATCGACGCCCTGCGCAAGGAAGCCGGCCACGGCTGAGCGGAGCGAAGGCGCCCGCGGGGCCCGCTCCCGACGGGTCGCCCGAGCGCCCATCCCCTCTCGCCGCAAGCGGGGGAGGGGACCCGCAAAACGGCCGGTCGCACGGATCCTGCTTCGGCGGATGCCGCGACGGTCGCCCGTCGCCGATCGAGTTAAAACATCCTCAAGGTCGCGCGGGTAGGGTCGCCGTGTGCCGGTTCGGCCGAGGAAGGCGATCATCGATGTCGAGGACGGTCGTCGAACTGTCGAAAGGGGCCGGAGCCGTGCCGCCGAAGCGCCGCTTCGCCGCCGACGCGCGCGGCGCGACGAGCATCGAGTACGCCCTGATCTCGGGGCTGGTCTTCCTGGCCATCGTCGGCAGCCTGCGCCTCTACGCGTCCAAGGTCAGCACCGTCTACCAGACCATCGGAAACGCGGTCAGCCAGAACTGACCAACCTCAGCGCGTCCCCGGCCGACCCTTGCGCGACCGGTGCGACGCGTCCGGCTCCGAGGCGGGGTCGGCGTTCGGCGTCGTGCCCGAGGGCTTGGCCGCGGCCGCCTTGGCGGGGTCGGCCTCGGCCCAGAACGCCTCGAACAGGCCCTGCATCGCCTTGACGTTCTGTTCCTGAACCTCGGCGCCGGTCTTCAGCATCTGCTGGAACATGCCGCCGGCGGCATCGGGTTCCGGCTTCGGTGCGGGCTTCGAGACCTGGGGCTTCGAGACCGGGGGCCTGGCGGCCTGCTTCTGCGCCTCCGGCGCGGCCTGCGCCGGGACGAACGCCTTCATCATCTCGGCCCAGCCCGGCGCGACCGCGAACGGCGAGGGCGCCGGGGCGGGCGCCGGCTTGGCCTCCGGAGCCTGCTGGTTCAGCAGCATGTGGACGATGCTCGCGACCACCGCGCCGGCCATCATCGGCAGCATCTGGCGCAGCACCTGCGAGCCGACGCCGCTGGCCGAGGAGGCCTGCTGCAGGATCGCCTGGGTGAGGGCCGGCGAGCCGAAAATCTGCCCGAGCATGGTCTCGGCCGGGCTGGGTGCCGGGCTCGCGGCGGGGCGGGCGCCGGCCAGCCCGAACATCTGCGACAGGCCGGTCGGGTCGGGGACGGCGCTGCGCTGCAGCCCGAGCGCGAAGGCCGGCATCAGGGCCTCCATCGCCCGGCGCGTCTGCTCGGGGGTGAGGCCGAACTGCTGGGCCACACTCTGCATCCCGGCGCCGTTCTGGGCCTGAAGCATGTCGAGCGGGTTGAACATCACGCGGCCTTGGTCTGTTCGCCGCGCGGAAAACCGCATCGCGGGCCGCGCGTTCCAAGTCTAGACCCTTATCGACGCCGCTGGCCAGTTGCCGGCCAACGTTCGGGCGCGTCCCGGCGCGATCGGTGCCGCGCATCCACCGGGGATCGCGTCCCGGCCGGGATGCCGGGGACGTCGCGCCTGCCGACGCGACGCGGCGCGCTACACCAGCGCGCCGCCATGGGCCGGGCCGGCGGCGACGCTCGCCTCGGGATCGGGCGCGCGCGCCGGCACCACGACGTCGCGCTCGAGCAGCGTGACCGTGCGGGCGGCCATCAGGATGCCGGCCAGCCCGAAGGCGAGCGAGCCGATGCCGACGCCGGCGAGAACCCCGCGCGGCCCGTACAGGGCGGCGCCCGCGAGCGCCGGCGGCATCGTGCCCAGCGTCGCCCGGCCCCAGTTGAGCAGGGTCGAGCGGAACGGGAAGCCGAGGTTGTTGAACGCGGCGTTGGCCAGGAACAGCAGGCCGTTGAAGAACCACACCCCGCCGCTGACGAGGCAGAAGAAGCCGAACAGGTCGGCGGCGACCCCGTCGAGCGCGAACAGCCGCATCAGCGGGCCGCGGGCAAGCACCAGGGCGGCCCACACCACCGCCACGTAGAGGAAGGTCACGAGCGCGCCGTCGCGGAGCACGCCGCGCATCCGGTCGAAGCGGCGGGCGCCCCAGTTCTGGCCGAGGATCGGGCCGATCGAGCCCGACAGGGCGAACAGCCCGCCGAAGGCCACCGGGGTGAGCCGGTCGATCACCACGTTGGCCGCCACCGCCACCGCGCCGTAGCGGGCCAGCACGTGGGCGAGGAAGGCGCTCGCCACCGACGGCGCGAGGTTGGTGAGCACCGCCGGCAGCGCGATCCGGAACACCAGCGGCGCGTCGGCGACCGTCGCCGCGAGGCTCGCGGGCGCCAGCATCCGGTGCTGGCGCACCCCGTGCCAGCCGATCAGCGCGAAGGTGGCGCGCGCCACGCAGGTGGTGATCGCCGCCCCGTCGACCCCGAGCCCGGCCCCGAAGATCAGCAGCGGATCGAGCCCCACCGTCACCAGCGCGCCGCCGAGCGTCACGAACATCGCCTGGCGCGCGGCGCCGACCGCGCGCAGCAGCCCGGAGAACATCATCCCCGGACCCATCAGCACGTTCGAGGGCAGGGCGATCCAGAGGAAGCGCTCGGCCACGGTCAGCGTCTCGCCCTCCGCGCCGATCGCCCGCAGCAGCGGGTCGGACAGCGGCAGCAGCAGCGCCACGAGGAGGGCGGAGGCGGCGAGCCCGAGCAGCGTCGACGAGGTCGCGATCCGCCGCGCGCCGTCCCGGTCGCCGGCGCCGATCGCGCGGCTGACTAGGGCGCCGGCGGCGATCATCAGGCCGATGTTGATGGCGATGGCGAAGAACTGGACGATCGCGGCGAAGCCGACCGCGGCGGTGAGGTCGGTGTCGCCGAGCTTCGACACGTAGAGCAGCGACAGCAGGTCGACGACGAACACCGCCATCAGGCCGATCGAGCCGGTGGCGCTCATCACCACCACGTGGCGCAGGATCGAGCCGGTGACGAAGCGGCCGGCATCGGGTGGCACGGTCTTCCCTCCCCCCGAAGCGGGGGAGGGAGGGTCTCGCGTCGGCGAGGGCCGTGAGAGGGGAGCGCCGTCTCCGGACGACGCGCTCCGCTCTCTCCCCCTGCTGCGGGGGGGACCCTTCCCCGCTTCAGGGGGAGGGGGAAGGGCGGCGTCCGCCTCACCGCTCACCGCTCTGGACCTCCATCGCCGGCGTGCGGATCGCGCGCGCAGCCTGGGCGTCCGCCTCCGCCTGCGCCGCGGCCTCGGCCTCGCGCTCGGCCTCGCGCTCGGCGGTGTCGACCGGCGGCCGGTCGAGCATGCGGCCGGCGGCCTCGCGGCGGTCGTTGCCGATGATGTCGCGGGTCTCGGCCGAGAGCGCGCGGGCCGGGCGCTGCGGGGCGGTGAGCGGCTCCGGCTTCATCTCGGGCACGCCGATGCCGCGCAGCCAGCCGCCGCCCTCGGGGAGCGCCCCGGCCTGCTGCAGCACGAGGCGGGCGACGTCGCGCTTGCGCACGTCCTCGACCCGCGCGGCGGCGGCGTCGGCGGACAGCCCGAGGCCCTCCAGCGTCGCACGGCCGAACACCAGGGCGGATTCGGCGGTCTCGCGGATGTGGAAGTCGACGTCGCGGTTCATCAGCTCGACGGCGTGCATCCGGTCGTAGGCCCGGACGTAGGTGCGGACCGACTCGAACTCCTCGTGGACGATGTCGACGATCTTCAGCGCCGCCTCGGCGTCGTCGATGCACAGGCACACCAGGTCGACCCGGCCGATGCCGGCGGCGCGCAGCACGTCGAGGCGGGTGCCGTCGCCGTAGTAGATCCGGAAGCCGAAGCGCGAGGCCGAGCGGATCTGCTCGACGTCCTTGTCGATCACCGTGACGCCGATGCCCTCGGCGAGCAGCACCTGCGTCAGGATCTGCCCGAACCGGCCGAAGCCGATCACCAGGACGCGGGCCTCGGCGCTCTCGACCACGTCGGTGGCCGGCAGCGCCTCGCCGCCGCGGCGGGCGCGGGCGAGGTCGAGCGCCTTGTCGAGGCCCTTGGCCGCCACCGGGCCGATCAGCATGGTGAGGGCGGCGAGCGCCACCGCGAAGCGCGTGGCGGTGGCGTCGGTCAAGCCCAGCGAGCCGGCGAGCGGCAGCAGCACGAAGGCGAACTCGCCGGCCGGCGCCAGGATCGCGGCGCCGCGCACCGCGTCGAGCCAGGTCGAGCCGAACAGGCGGAACAGCCCGGCCACCAGCGCGACCTTGACCAGGATCGCCGCGAAGGTCGCCCCGAACAGCAGCGGCCAGACCGCGCGCACCAGCCCGCCGTCGATCGACATGCCGACGCTCATGAAGAACAGGCCGAGCAGCATGCCGCGGAACGGCTCGATGTCGGCCTCGAGCTGGTGGCGGAAGTTCGATTCCGACAGCAGGATGCCGGCCAGGAACGCGCCCATCGCCATCGACAGGCCGACCTCGGCCATCAGCAGCGCGGTGCCGAGCACCACCAGGAGGGCCGCCGCCGTCATCACCTCGCGGGCGCCGCTCGCGGCGAGCAGGCGGAAGAAGCGGTTCAGGCCGTAGCGGCCGACGAGCACCACGGCGACGATCGCCGCCAGCGCCTTGCCGGTGGAGAGCGCCGCGTCCCCGAGCCAGGGCGCGCCGCTGCCGCCGCCGGCCGATGCCAGGAGCGGCATCAGCGCCAGGATGCCGACGACGGCGATGTCCTGGAACAGCAGCACCGCGAAGGCGCGGCTGCCGTAGGCGGTGCCGAGGTCGCCGCGCTCCTCCAGGAGCTGCAGCGCCACCGCGGTGGCCGAGAGCGCCAGCGTGATGCCGATGATGCCGCTGGCGCTGGGCGCCGCGCCGAGCAGCACGCCGAGGCCCCCGAGCACGATCGCGCAGACGACGAGCTGCGCCGTGCCGAGCCCGAAGATGTCGCGGCGCATCGAGACGAGCTGCGACAGGTGCAATTCGAGCCCGACGATGAACAGCAGCAGCACCACGCCGATCTCGGCGACGCTCGCCGCCGTCTCGGGCTCGGCGATCAGCGACAGGCCGGACGGGCCGATCAGCACCCCGGCGACGAGGTAGCCCAGCACCGCGCTCTGCCCGAGCAGCCGGAAGATCGGCACGCCGATCACCGCCGCCGACAGGAACGTCAGCACCGGCGGCAGGAAGCTCGCATGTTCGGCCGGGCTCGCCATGAAGCGCCTGATCGCGAGGACGGGACGTCCTGCCCTTACCGCGGACGGCGCGGAGGCGCGAGGGCCTTGCGGGTGCCGTTCGTCACCCGGCCGGCGCGCGGGCCCGCCGGAACGGCCGGCGCGGAACGCCGTCCCCCGGGCGTCGGGCACGGATCGGGGTTGCGCTTTTGTATTCCTTAACGCGGGCCACCTATACTTTATTGCGAGCAAATGTTCGGGCGCCGAAGCCCATGATGACTTTATTCCCGGAGTCGCGCGTGTCCCTGAGAAATGTTTCGATCCGCACGCGGCTCGTCGCCGCCTTCGCGACGCTGACCCTGTTCGTGCTCGGGCTCGGGCTCGCCGGCCTGTCCGGCATCGCGACGGTCGAGGAACGGCTGGTCGACGTGCAGACGCGGTGGCTGCCGAACGTCCGCGACGCCGGCGCCCTCGACGCGCTGACCGGGCGGTACACCACCAGCCTGCTGCGGCACATGCTCACCACCGAGCCGAAGGCGCTGGCCGCCATCGAGGGCGACATCGCCCAGCGCGGCCAGGCGATCGAGACCGGGATGGCCGCCTACGCGCGCGGCATCGCGCAGCCCGAGGAGCGGGCGCTGTACGAGAGCTTCCTGCGCGAGTGGGGCGCCTTCACCGCCACCGAGGCGCCGATCCTCGCCCATTCCCGCGCCGGCGAGAAGGCCGAGGCGCTGCTCGCCTACCAGAGCAAGGGGATCGGCGCGCGCCGCAACGCCTCGATCGCCCTGGAGAGGATCATCGCCCTCAACACGGAGGGCGCCGCGCGCGCGGAAGCGTCCGCCGCGGCATCCGTCGCGCGCACCCGGTTCTGGATGGTCGCGGCCCTCGGGACGGCCCTGGCCCTGGCGGTCGCGATGGCCGTGCTGCTGATCGCCGGCATCGGCCGCGGGATCGACCGCGTCGTCCGGCCGATGCAGGCCCTGGCCGAGGGCGACCTCGAGACCGCGATCCCGCTCCAGGGCACGCGCACCGAGATGGGCCGCATCGCCGACGCGGTGCAGGTGTTCAAGGCTGCGCTGCTGCGCATGCGGGCGCTGGAGAGCGAGACCGCCCTGGCGCGGGCCGGCGCGGAGGCGCAGCGCAAGGCCGCGATGCGGCAGATGGCCGACACCTTCGAGCGCTCGGTCGGCGGCATTGTCGCGACGGTGACCGCGGCGGCGACCGAGCTGCAGGCGACGGCGCAGAGCATGACGGCGACCGCGACGCAGACGGCATCGCAGTCGACGACGGTGGCGATGGCCGCCGAGGAGGCGGCCTCGAACGTCAGCACGGTGGCGGCGGCGGCCGAGGAGCTCGGCTCGTCGGTGCTGGAGATCGGGCGGCAGGTCGGCGGCTCCTCGGCGCTGGCGCAGGGGGCGGTGGCCGAGGCGGCGCAGACGGCGGCCGTGGTGCAGGACCTGAGCGAGGCGGCGGCCCGGATCGGCGACGTGGTGGCGATGATCTCGTCGATCGCCGGGCAGACCAACCTGCTCGCCCTGAACGCCACGATCGAGGCGGCGCGCGCCGGCGAGGCCGGACGCGGCTTCGCGGTGGTGGCGGCCGAGGTGAAGGAGCTCGCCGCGCAGACGGCGCGGGCCACCGGCGAGATCGGCAGCCAGATCGGGCGGATCCAGGACTCGACCCGCCAGGCGGTCGCGGCGATCGACGCGATCGCGGGACGGATCCGGGAGATCTCCGGGGTGTCGGCCTCGATCGCGGCGGCGGTGGAGGAGCAGGGCGCGGCGACCCAGGAGATCGTGCGCAACGTCGGCGAGGCGGCCTCCGGGACGGGGGCGGTGACGGCCAACATCGGCGGGCTCGCGGCGGCGGCCGACGAGACCGGCGCCGCGGCCTCGCAGGTGCTGACCTCCGCCACCGAGCTGTCGCGCCAGTCCGAGCACCTCAACGCCGAGATGAGCCGCATGCTGGCTTCGCTCCGCGCCGCCTGAGGCGGGGCCGGAGGGGGCGGCGGTCGCGTCCCGGTTGCGGGACGCGCGGTCACGAAGGTCGGACGGCAGGCGCGCGCTGCCGATCGCGCCGTCCGCACGCGCGCTTGCCATACACAAGCTTGCGCAACGACGGGCGACGCTTATAATCCGGCTTGCAGGCCCGCGGATCGACCGCGCTGCGGCCGCAGCGAGCGACCCGGACGGGATCGCCATGCCGCCTCGCGTCCGCCTCTCCAAGACCCGCGACCTGCTGGCCGCCCTCGAAGCCGACGGATGGGGGATCGCGCGGAAGGGCCCGGGCGATCATGTCCAGCTCAAGCATCCGACCAGGCCGGGACGGGTGACGGTGGATGCCGGTCGGCGCGAGCAGGCGATCGGCCCGCTGCGAAGCGTGTATCGGCAAGCCGGGTGGGCGTGGTGACGCCTCCGCCCTTCGAGGATGAGGCCGGATCGTCGGTCCGACGGGAAGCACCGCCCATGGCCCGTGTCGTCATGCTGATCCACGGCGAGGCCGGAAACTACGGCGCCTCGTTCCCCGATTTCCCCGGCGCCACCACCGGCGCGGACGACCTCGACACGCTCTACGTGAAGGCGGCCGAGATGCTGGCCTTCCATGTCGGCGGCCTGGTCGAGGATGGCGAGCCGATCCCCGGCATCCGCTCGCTCGACGCGCTGCGCCGCGATCGCGTGTTCCGCGAGGACAGCGCCGATGCGATCGTCGCCCTCATCGACGTCGACCTCCCCGGGCGCGCCGTGCGGGTGAACATCTCGGTCGAGGAGAATCTGCTGAAGCGGATCGATCGCGCGGCCGCCTCGGCCGGCGAGACCCGATCCGGCTTTCTCGCCTCGGCCGCCAAGGCGCGGCTCGTCGGCGCCGGGACCTGAACCCCGACGCGAACCGCGCAGCGCCCCCGAATCCCCCCCCTTCGACGA
This sequence comes from Methylobacterium sp. J-059, assembly GCF_022829485.1. Classification (NCBI taxonomy): domain Bacteria; kingdom Pseudomonadati; phylum Pseudomonadota; class Alphaproteobacteria; order Hyphomicrobiales; family Methylobacteriaceae; genus Methylobacterium; species Methylobacterium sp. J-059. Next base: position 24,013 of record NZ_JAKSYA010000160.1, on the reverse strand, counting down.
ACGCCGGCTCCGGGGGTCACCCGCGCCGGCAAACGTGCTATAGCGCGTGCCCACGCGGCGGGTTTGCCGCGGCCGCCCGGTTGACAGGGCGGGCCCCTCCTCGCCACATCCCGGATCATGAGCGCCATCACGAATCTCGACACCGCCTCGGACGGGGCCACCGCAACGGCCGCAAAGCCGCCGCTGGAGATCCTGCTCGCGGCCCCCCGCGGCTTCTGCGCCGGCGTGGTGCGGGCGATCGACGTGGTCGAGCGCGCGCTCGCGATCTACGGGCCGCCGGTCTACGTCCGCCACGAGATCGTGCACAACAAGTACGTGGTCGAGAGCCTGAAGCGCAAAGGCGCGGTGTTCGTGCGCGAGCTCGACGAGGTCCCTGACGGCGAGGCGCCGGTGATCTTCTCCGCCCACGGCGTGGCCAAGACCGTGCCGGCCAACGCCGACACCCGCGGCCTGATCACCATCGACGCCACCTGCCCGCTGGTGACCAAGGTCCACCGCGAGGCCGAGATCCACCACAAGCGCGGCCGCCACGTGCTCCTCGTCGGCCATTCCGGCCACCCGGAGGTCGTCGGCACCATGGGCCAGCTGCCCAAGGGCTCGATCACCCTGGTCGAGGACCTCGAGCAGATCGCCGCGCTCGAGCCCGAGAACCCGAACAACCTCGCCTGGGTCACCCAGACGACGCTGTCGGTCGACGACACCCTGCACATCGTCGCCGCCCTGAAGGCGAAGTTCCCGACCATCACCGGGCCGCACAAGGACGACATCTGCTACGCCACCACCAACCGCCAGGAGGCGGTGAAGCAGATCGCGCCGCTGGTCGACGCGCTGATCGTCGTCGGCTCCTCGAACTCCTCGAACTCGCAGCGCCTGCGCGAGGTCGCCGAGCGCGTCGGCTGCCCGATCACCCGCCTCGTGCTCCGCGCCGAGGAGATCGACTGGCCCGCCTTCGAGGGCATCACCAAGCTCGGCCTCACCGCCGGCGCCTCGGCCCCCGAGGTGCTGGTCGAGGAGATCATCGACGCCTTCGCCGCCCGCTACACGGTGACGGTCGACACGGTGCAGACCGTGGTCGAGGACATGGTCTTCCCGCTGCCGCGCGAGCTGCGCAGCGAAGCCGCCGAGTAGGTTCTCTGCGACTTTGGGCGGCGGGTGCCATCGCCCGCCCGTCTCGCCGGCTCGGGCCGGCGGGGAACATCGTCGCGTGCCGATTGATCTGAAGATCCGTAGAAAAGAAGCGCCGTGGCCGTCTACACCGAGGTATCCGACGCGGCGCTGACCGACTTCCTCGCCGATTACGAGATCGGCGGGCTGCTCTCCTACAAGGGCATCGCGGAAGGGGTCGAGAACACCAACTTCTTCCTGCACACCACCGGCGGCGCCTACATCCTCACCCTGTACGAGAAGCGGGTGCGGGCCGGCGACCTGCCGTTCTTCATCGGCCTGATGGAGCACCTGGCGAGCCGCGGGCTGGCCTGCCCGCAGCCGATCCGCAACCGCGACGGCACGGCGCTCGGCACCCTGTGCGACCGCCCGGCGGCGATCGTCAGCTTCCTCGACGGGGTCTCGGTGAAGGCGCCGACCGCGCATCACTGTGCCGAGCTCGGACGCGCCCTGGCCCGGCTCCATGCGGCGGGCGCCGATTTCGGCATGCGTCGCGACAACAGCCTCTCGGTCGGCGCCTGGCGGGGGCTGTTCGACCAAGCCGAGCGCCAGGCCGACGACGTCGCGCCCGGGCTCGCCGCGCGCACCCGCGACGACCTCGCCCTGCTCGAGGCGCGCTGGCCGGCGAACCTGCCCGGCGGGGTGATCCACGCGGATCTCTTCACCGACAACGTGTTCTTCATCGGCGACGGGTTGTCGGGGCTGATCGACTTCTACTTCGCCTGCACCGACGCCTTCGCCTACGACCTCGCGATCTGCCTCAACGCGTGGTGCTTCTCTCCTGAGGGCACCTACCACCGCGACATGGGCGCGGCGCTGATCGCCGGCTACGAGGCGGTGCGCCCGCTGGAGGCCGCCGAGATCGAGGCCCTGCCGATCCTGTGCCGCGGCGCGGCGCTGCGGTTCATGCTGACGCGGCTGGTCGACTGGCTGAACGTGCCGCCCGGCGCCCTGGTGCAGCCGAAGGACCCGCGCGAGTACGACCGCCGCCTGAGCTTCCACCGGCAGGCCGCGGACGCCTCGGCCTACGGATGGTCGCGATGAGCGAGGCGGCGACCGACGCGGCCCCCACCCGGGTCAAGATCTACACGGACGGGGCCTGCTCGGGGAATCCCGGCCCCGGCGGCTGGGGCGCGATCCTGATCTACGGCGACACGCGCCGCGAGATCTCGGGGGGCGAGGCGCACACCACCAACAACCGCATGGAGCTGCTCGCCGCGATCGAGGCGCTGGAGACGCTCAAGCGTCCCTGCCGCGTCGACGTGTTCACCGATTCGCAGTACCTGCGCCAGGGCGTCACCAGCTGGATCCACGGCTGGAAGGCGCGGGGCTGGCGCACCGCCGACAAGAAGCCGGTGAAGAACGAGGACCTGTGGCGCCGCATCGACGCGGCGCGCACCCGCCACACGGTCGAGTGGCACTGGGTCAAGGGCCACGCCAGCGACCCGCTGAACAACCGCGTCGACGCGCTGGCGGTGGCCGCGATGGCGCCGTTCAAGACCCGCCGCTGAGGGGGGAGGACCCGCGCCCCTCAGGCGAGCGGGCCGGGGATCGCGCGCTCGGCTTCGGCGAGCAGCCGCGTCTCGTGGCGGCGCACGAACAGCCACAGGGCCAGGCCGCCGAAGATCACCAGGGCCAGCAGCGCCAGCCCGACGGGGCCGGCGATCTGCTCGATTGAGCGGCCGCAATAGTAGGAGCCCAGCCCCATGCTGGTCGCCCAGGCGAGGCCGCCGAGCCCGTTGAACAGCATGAAGCGGCGGGCATCGAGCCGGTTCACCCCGGCGAGCAGCGCCGCGTAGGCGCGCAGCATCGCGGTGAAGCGACCGAAGAACACGATCTTCCCGCCGTGCTCGCGGAACAGGTACTGCCCGAGCTTGAGCCGGCCGTGGTCGAGGGCGATCACGCGGCCGTAGCGCAGCAGCAGCGGCATGCCCCAGCGCCGGCCGACCCAGTAGCCGAGGTTGTCGCCGATGATCGCGGCGGCGGCCGCGGCGGCGATGATCAGCGCGATGTTGAGGTTGCCGGTGCTGCCGGCATAGACGGCCGAGGAGATCAGCACGGTCTCGCCCGGCATCGGCACGCCGGCGCTCTCCAGGGTGATGATGACGAAGATCGCGACGTAGCCGTAGGACGCGATCAGGTCGGCGATCGGCAGTTCGTGCAGGAAGGACATGCGGCCCCTGGGGTTGATCGGGCCGCAATTCGCAACGGGAAGGTGGCCATTCGAGGGCGCATGTCCGGCCTTGGGCCGGCGCGCCCTCCCAGGGGCGTCCCCGCCGGGCTCAGATCACCTTGAGCAGCGCCTCGGCGCTCGAGGTCTCGGCCTTCGAGGGCGATTCCTCGACGTTGAGGACGCGCACCACGCCGTCCTCGACCAGCATCGCGTAGCGCTTGGAGCGGATGCCGAGGCCGAAGCCGCTGCCGTCCATCTCCAGGCCGAGACCCTTGGCGAAGTCGCCGTTGCCGTCGGCGAGGAACTCGAGGCCTTCCGCGCCGCTGGCCTTCGACCACGCGTCGAGCACAAACACGTCGTTGACCGAGGTGACCGCGATGGCGTCGACGCCGCGCGCGAGGATCGCGTCCTTGTTGTTGACGAAGCCCGGCAGGTGGTTGCGGTGGCAGCTCGGGGTGAAGGCGCCCGGCACGCCGATCAGCACGACGCGGCGGCCCTTGAACACGTCGTCCGTGGTCTTGGCGAGGGGGCCCTCGGGGCCGGTGATGCGGAAGGTGGCCTGGGGCAGGTGATCGCCGACCTGAATCGTCATGTTGGACCGTTCCTCGCGCATCGCGGCATCGCGCCGCTTCGGATCGGCGGTGACGTAGCGCGGCCCGCGGGGGCTGTCGAGCGAGGCGGCGCGCGCAAGGGCGATCGCCAGGGTGATCGCAGGGATGGCGCCGCGGGGTCGGGATGCGGTCGCCGGTTCGGGCCGCGCGCCTCGGCGCACCGCCTTCGCCCGCGCGCGCTCCAGGCGCGCCAGCTCCCGGCCGGGCCGGAACAGGAGGATGCGGACGAGGGTCCGCGTCCCCGCCGCCCCGATCGCCGCCTGCGCCGCGATGCAGGCATCGACCGTCGTCGCGACATCGCGATGCGAATTCATCCCTCCTCGATACGGGTTTGACGCGCGGCCCGGAACCATCGAGCTGTCGTGCCATCATCCGATAGTTTTTGTCGGACGTAGATCGGTTACGCTGACCGCAAGGCCGACTGTAAAACTGATTTCTGATCATCCGATCGGTGATGCGCATGGGTTCCGAATCCGTCGCAGGTTCCGGCCGAGCGGCCGCCAGGCTGGCGGAGATCGCCCGGTCCCTCGCGATCCCGGTCTCCGCCTTCGACGACCCGCGCGCCTGCCCGCTCGGCGACACGGCGGAGCTGCTTCGCCTGTGGCAGGGGATCGACGACCCGCTGCTGCGCGCGCGCGTGCTCGCTCATGTGCTCGCTTCGGCGCCGGCGACCGCCGAAGGAAGGGGAGCGCGGCCGGACCGGGCGACGCCGGAGCGCGACCCGCCCGCGTGACCGGCGACACCCGCACGGCGTTTTGTCCGCTGGACATCGGGGGGGCGGAGCGTAGCATGCGCGGATGCCCAGGCCTTCGATACCGATGCCCGATTCCGGCGATCCCACCTACCTCGACGGCCAGTTCCTCGTGGCGATGCCGGGGATGACGGATGCGCGCTTCGCCCGCTCCGTCATCTACGTCTGCGCGCACTCCGCCGACGGCGCGATGGGCATCATCGTCAACAAGCCGGTCACCGACCTGTCGATGCCTGACCTCCTGGTGCAGCTCGACGTGGCGGGCGAGGCCGACGCAATCCGCCTGCGCGAGCGCGTCGGCCACATGCCGGTGCTGATGGGCGGCCCGGTCGAGGGCAAGCGCGGCTTCGTGCTCCACACCGACGACTTCCACATCGACCAGTCGACGCTGATCATCGACGACGGAATCTGCCTCACCGCCACCGTCGAGATCCTGCGCGCGATCGCGGCGGGGGACGGGCCGGCCAGCGCCGTGCTGGCGCTCGGCTATGCTGGCTGGCAGGCGGGCCAGCTCGAGAGCGAGATCATGGCCAACGGCTGGCTCAACTGCCCGGCCGACCCGGACCTGATCTTCCACGCCGACCTCGCCGGAAAGTACGACCGGGCGCTGCGCGGCAACGGCATCGACCCGGCGATGCTCTCGGTCAGCATGGGCCGGGCCTGACCGCGCGGTCCCGCCCGCGCGAAGGACCGGCTTTCGCGCGCCTTGCAGATCGGCGAGGCGCGCCCAGGTGCAAGCCTCGTCAGGTGCAGGCTTTGCCGCCGGGCATGACGACCTCGTTGTAGGTCGACTTGGCGGGCTGGCCGCCGCGGACCGGCCAGGGCACGTTGGCCTTGAACGTGAACTGGTTGTTGGCCCCGCCGATGAAGCGGATCAGGTTGCTGCCGAGCAGCGGCGCGTAGGGAACGCTCACCTCGGCCAGCACGTAGCGCATGCCGCCGATCTGGAAGCCGTCGGGAACGGTGAGGTCGGCCGCCGTCCCGAGCCCGCGGGCCGTGCCGTTGCTCGTGGCGTAGCTGGAGCAGACCTTGGGACGCTGGCCGCCGCCGTCGGCGTACACGCCGAGCGCGCTGACCACGATGCTGGCCGAGCCGCTGGCATAGGGCGTGAGGACGAGCTTGGCCGAGGCCAGGATGTCGGTCATCGTGGCGGTCGCCATCGGTGTCGCGGCGTCGCCCTGCGCGGTGAGATCCGCGACCGTCCGCGCCAGGAGCGTGACCTTCCGGTAATGGTCGATCGCACGCGCGAATTCCGAGATGCCGAGCGAGATCGTCAGCAGGATCGGAAGGACGAGCGCGAACTCGATCGCCGAGACGCCGCGGGCATCGGATCCGAAGCCGGACGACGATGCCGGCCGATCGGCCGTCCGCAGCATCGCCCGGTTCCTCGGCCTAGCAGCTCTTGCTGGAAGACGTGTCATAGGGTTCGGTTCGAAACACCGCCGTGGATTGAAGCAGGCGCGAGCCGTCGCCGAAGCTCGGCAGGCTCGCGTAGAGGAAGCCGAACGCGACGCGTTGCTTGACGGCCGCGGTGACGACGACGATCGATCCGGGCTGCGCGCACGCATAGTTCGAGCCGAAGCCTTTGGACCAGTCGCGCGTCTTTGTGTCCAACGGGGTCGGGATCGTGCTGCCGGCGAACGAGCTGCCCAGGGCCACGTCGAGCTTCAGGGTGTCGCAATCGAACACGGTGACGACGCGCGATGCGGTGGTGCCGCAGATCGCGGTCTTCATGGCGGCGAGCAGGGTGCCGGCGTCGCTCTGGCCCGCGTTCGAGGTCTGGAATTCTCCCGTGTAGATCGTCCGCCCGGCGCGTTGCAGCGCATCGTCGAGATCGCGCGAGGCCCAGATCAGCAGGGCCGTTTGCAGGACCATGGCCAGCAGGGCGATGAACGGCATCGCGACCAGCGCGAACTCGACGGCGCTGGCTCCGTCGCGCGCCGCCGGGAAGCGACGCAGGGCCGGGCCGGCCTTCCGCTGCCGATGACGAGGATGGCGGATCGCATCGACGACCATTCCCGGGCTCAGGGCAGGGGGTTCACGGGTCGGGCGGGCGTTCATGAAAACAACGCCTATTCCACGATCCGGAGCTTCTTGTCGGAGACTTTCGTCGTGGTCGGGCAGGAGACGACGATGCGGATGTCATCGTAGTCGCGATCGCTTCCCGCGCTCGGCGGCCGATCCTCCCACCCGTAATACATGTACTTCCCTTCGCTGCAGCTCGCGGTGGAGGTCGCCGGCGTATGGGTGGTGTTGTTGTTCGGCAGGATGCCGCCGTTGGACTTGTTCCGGCATTGGCTCAGGTTGTCGCAGACGATCGTCTCGAGGATCGGGTTCGAGACCATGTTGACCGTGGTCATGCTGCCGTTGGAATTGACGCGATAGCCCTTCATGCCCATCGTCTGAACGCGCAGGCCGGTGTCGATCATCGTATCGGTGTAGTATTGATACACCTCTTGATTGGGGTCGTCCCAGGCGGACTTGTTGCTGCGCCCGTTCCGGACGTTCCGCAGCATGTAGGACGGCGCCTCGTTGGCGCCGCAGGTCGGGGCCTTGTACTTGGAATAGTCCGACGGCGGCGTCGCGTTGTCGGCGATCGGCACCGGGATCGTGCGGCCCTTGTCGGCGGAGGCCTGCCGGGCCGGGTCGGACGAATAGCAGTAGATGTAGATCCGATTGTAGTCGGCGGCATCGGGAGACAGCTGGCTCACCGTCGGCGGAGCCGTCTCGTAGACGGGGGCGACGCGGTTGACCGTGGTCGCGGTCGCGACGGTGATCTGGCGCGGCATGCCGGGCAGCAGGTGCAGCAGGCTCGTCCGAAGCGTCGTCGAGATGGTCACGCGATAGTTCGCGCCGTCGATCCAGGTGCCGTTGATCTGGTAGCCGTTCGCCGCATTGGCCGTGCCGAGGCGGGACGTGAGCTGGGCGTTGGCGAGGCGGAAACCCTCGGCCGCCGCCGCGACCGTATCGGCGTTGGCGACGAGGAGCGCGGTCGCGTCCGCGACGCTGGCCGCGACGGCGCGGATGCGGACGGCATTGCCGTAGTCGATCGCGAGCCCGCCGGCGCCGAGCAGCAACGGCAGGCTCAGGGCGAAGATCACGACGACGTTGCCGCTCTGGTTTCGAGCCAGCGCTGGTCTCGCGCGCGACACGGCCCGACGCATCCGACATCTCCACACGCAACCCAGGCCCGAGATCACCGAGCCTGCAATCCACGGTGCATGTATAGAACCGCAATATTTAACGTGAAGTTGTTCCGCGCGAACGACCGTCCATGAGGCGTCATTGCTCGGTTCGATTTTCCGAAGACCGTAAAAAAGCGCTTAACGCACAGCAATGCGTCCCGATCTCATCGTTTCCGCGCCGAAACGAGGGGCCGGCGGTGGCGCGAAGGACGGCGTGAGACCGGGCGTCCACCGCCGCCTTCGTCCCCGGCGGGACCGAACGGCGCCGGGACACGGCCGCATTCGGGTCAGAGGTGCTTCAGCCCGAAGCTCTCGAGCAGCGGAAGCAGCTCGTCGCGGGCGCGCAGGCGGTGGCTCTGCGCGCGCTCCTGGGCCGCGGCGGCGTCGCCGAGGCGGATCGCCGCGACGATCCGCTCGTGCTCGGCGACCGAGGCTCCGAGCTCCCGGCGCAGCTTGAGCGTCAGCATGCGGGCGCGGTGCGACTGGTCGTTGATCGTCTGGTTGATCCGGATCATGCGGCCGTTGCCGGCGCGCTCGACCAGGGTGCGGTGGAAATCCTCGTCGGCATGGCCCCAGGCCGCGAGGTCGCCCGCCGCCCGGGCCTCGGCCATCGCGGTGGTGGCGGCGGCGAGCCGCGCCGCCGCCGCCTCGCGCTCCGCTTCCGGCAGGCCCGCGATCAGCGCCGCCGCCCGCCCCTCGACCGCGATCACCACGTCGTAGATCTCGCGCATGTCGGCCGGCGCCAGCGCGCAGATGACGATGCCCTTGCGCGACAGGATCCGGACGAGGCCGTCCTCCTGCAGGCGGATGGCGGCCTCGTGGACCGGCGTCCGGCTCATGCCGAGGCGCAGCGCGATCTCCTGCTCGGAGGCCTGGTACCCGGGCGGAAACCGCGATTCGCGGATCTCCTCCTTCATCGCCGCATAGGCGTCGTCGACGAGGGAGGGGCGCCTGTCGCCCTCCTCGGCCTTCTCCGCACGCACCCGAACCATCACGACCTCCCACCGCGGCGCAGGCCTATCAGCTTCCATGGAGGCTGCAATGCAGGCTTGACGCGCCCGCCTGCAATATCTTACCACATGCCATCTTGCATGGAAGTTGGCACTGAAGACCGACACGATCGCCGGAGCCCATCCGAGGAGGACACGATGGACCGCTCGCTCGAGCAGGCAACCATGCGCCGGGTCGCGTGGCGCCTGGTGCCGTTTATCTGCCTGCTGTACTTCGTCGCCTTCATCGACCGGGTGAACATCGGCTTCGCCGCCCTGACGATGAACAAGGACCTCGGCTTCACCTCGGCGGTGTTCGGCTTCGGCGCCGGGGTGTTCTTCTTCGGATACTTCCTGTTCGAGGTGCCCTCGAACTACATCCTCGACAAGGTCGGCGCGCGCCTGTGGATCGCCCGGGTGATGATCACCTGGGGGATGCTGTCGGGGGCCTTCGCCTTCATCCAAGGCGAGACCAGCTTCTACGTGCTGCGCTTCCTGCTCGGCGCGGCGGAAGCCGGGTTCTTTCCCGGCATCATCCTCTACCTGACCTACTGGTTCCCGGCCCGCTACCGCGCGGCGGTGGTCTCGCTGTTCATGGCGGCGGCGCCGATCTCGGTGCTGCTCGGCTCGCCGCTCTCCAGCGCGCTCCTGGAGATGGAGGGCCTCCTCGGCCTGCACGGCTGGCAGTGGATGTTCATCGTCGAGGCGGTGCCGGCCGTGATCCTCGGGGTCGTCGTGCTGTTCTACCTCACCGACCGGCCCGAGAAGGCGACGTGGCTCGCCGACGACCAGCGCGCCTGGCTCGTCGCGGAGATGGACGCCGAGCGCGCCGGCAAGCGGGTGCACGCCAAGCACGGCCTCATGGCCGGGATCACCGACATCCGCGTGCTGGCGCTCGCGCTGATCTACTTCGGCACCTCCGCCGGCCTCTACACGCTCGGCATCTGGGCGCCGCAGATCATCAGGAGCTTCGGCCTGTCGACGCTGGCGGTCGGCTTCCTCAATGCCGTGCCGCCGACGATCGCGGTGGTCGCGATGATTCTGTGGGCGCGCCATTCCGACCGGACCGGCGAGCGCACCTGGCACGTGGTCGTCGCCTGCCTCGTCGCGGCGGCCGGCCTGATGCTGGCCGGCGGCGCCGCCTCGACGCTGGCGGTCGTCGCGGCCCTGAGCCTCGTCAACGTCGGCATCAGCTCGGCCAAGCCCCCGCTCTGGGCGATGCCGACGATGTTCCTGTCCGGCTCGGCCGCGGCGGTGGGCATCGCCACGATCAACGCGATCGGCAACCTCGGCGGCTTCGTCGGCCCCTGGGCGATCGGCTGGATCAAGGACCGCACCGGCAGCTTCACCGGCGGCCTGGTCTTCGTGGCGGCGCTCCTCGTCCTCTCGGCCGTCCTCACGCTCGTCGTCGCCCGTTCCGGGCGGCGGGCCGAGCCGGCCGGCGCCACCGCGCGCTAGAACCCCGCTCGATCCGCGCACCGCATCCCACGGAGACCCGTCATGACCACCTACAGAATCGCCGCCATTCCCGCCGACGGCATCGGCATCGAAGTCATCGCCGCCGGCATCGAGGTGCTCGACGCGCTCGCCGAGAAGGCCGGCAGCTTCGATTTCCGGTTCGACCACTTCGACTGGGGCTCGGACTACTACAAGCGCCACGGCGTGATGATGCCCGCCGACGGGCGCGACCAGATCCGCCACCACGACGCGATCTTCTTCGGCGCCGTCGGCGCGCCCGACGTGCCCGACCACATCACGCTCTGGGGCCTCAGGCTCGCGATCTGCCAGCCCTTCGACCAGTACGCCAACGTCCGCCCGACCCGGATCCTGCCCGGCATCACCTCGCCGCTGCGCCACGTGTCGGGGCCGGAGCTCGACTGGGTGATCGTGCGCGAGAACTCGGAAGGCGAGTATGCGGGCGTCGGCGGGCGCGTGCACCAGGGCCATCCGAACGAGGTCGCCACCGACGTCTCGATGATGACCCGCTCCGGGGTCGACCGGATCATCCGCTACGCCTTCAAGCTCGCGCAGTCGCGCCCGCGCAAGCTCCTGACCGTGGTGACGAAGTCGAACGCCCAGCGCCACGCCATGGTGATGTGGGACGAGATCGCAGCGGAGGTCGCCCGGGACTTTCCCGACGTGACCTGGGACAAGATGCTGGTCGACGCCATGACCATGCGCATGACGATGAAGCCGCAGACGCTCGACACCATCGTCGCGACCAACCTCCACGCCGACATCCTCTCGGACCTCGCCGCGGCGCTCGCCGGCTCGCTCGGCATCGCGCCGACCGCCAACATCAACCCGGAGCGCACCTACCCGTCGATGTTCGAGCCGATCCACGGCTCGGCCTTCGACATCACGGGCAAGGGCATCGCCAACCCGATCGCCACCTTCTGGACCGCGTGCCAGATGCTGGAGCATCTCGGCGAGGCGCCGGCGGCCGACCGGCTGATGCGCGCGGTCGAGCGCGTCACCGCCGACCCGAGCCTGCACACGCCGGACCTCGGCGGCACCGCCACCACGCGCCAGGTCACCGACGCGGTCATCGCCGCGATCCGCGGCGACAACGCGTAGGTCGTTCGGGGGGGCGGGAAGCACCGCCCCGCCCCTCTCCCGTCCGGGAGAGGGGACCCGCGCCTCGACCACGCCGTGTCGCGTAACGAGCCGAGGACCATCGCATCACGTCCGCGCGACGGGCCTTCACCGGAACCATCGCCCGGGTAAGGTGGTTGCCTGCAACGCCCGACGGCCGCGTCCGGGCGAAGGAGCGTTCGATGGCCCGGATGGATCTCGCCTACACCGCCTTCGAGGGCATGCGGTTCCTGATGGCGCCGGCGCGCATGGCCGCCGACATGGCGCGGTTCGGCCTGCAGAACCCGGCCAACCCGCTCGCCTACTCGCCCTACGCCCGCTCGATGGCGGCCGGCTGCGAGATGTTCGAGCGGGCCACCCGCCGCTACGGCAAGCCGGCCTTCGGGCTGTCCGAGACCGTCGTCGACGGCGTCGCCGTGCCGGTGACCGAGCGGATCGTGTGGGAGCGGCCGTTCTGCCGGGTGATCGCGTTCGAGCGTGCCTTCGCGACCCCGCCGGCCAGCCCGCAGCCGAAGCTCCTCGTGGTCGCGCCGATGTCGGGCCACTACGCGACGCTGCTGCGCGGCACCGTCGAGGCGATGCTGCCGAACCACGACGTCTTCGTCACCGACTGGTCGGATGCGCGCATGGTGCCGCTGCTCGCCGGCCGGTTCGATCTCGACAGCTACATCGACTATTGCAAGGCGATCTTCGCCGCGCTCGGGCCGGACCTGCACGTGATGGCCGTGTGCCAGCCCGCGGTGCCGGTGCTGGCGGCGATCGCGGTGATGGAGGCCGCGGGCGATCCCGGCGTGCCGGTCTCGATGACCCTGATGGGCGGGCCGATCGACACCCGCCGCTCGCCCACCGCCGTGAACTGCATGGCGCAGGAGCGCGGGCAGGCCTGGTTCGAGACCAACACGATCTCCTACGTGCCGCCGATCCATCCGGGCGCGTGGCGGGCGGTCTATCCGGGCTTCCTGCAGCTCTCGGGATTCATGGCGATGAACCTCGACCGGCACGTGACGGCCCATTCCGACATGTTCGACCATCTCGTGAAGGGCGACGGCGATTCGGCGGAGAAGCACCGCGAGTTCTACGACGAGTACCTGGCGGTGATGGACCTGACGGCCGAGTTCTACCTCCAGACCGTCGAGACGGTGTTCGTGAACCACGACCTGCCCAAGGGCACGATGCGCCACCGCGGCGTGCCGGTCGACCTGACGGCGATCCGCCGCTGCGCGATCCTCGCGGTCGAGGGCGAGAACGACGACATCTCCGGCGTCGGCCAGACGCTCGCCGCCCTCGACCTGACGCCGAACCTGCCCCAGGAGCGCAAGGCCTACCACCTGCAGCCGGGCGTCGGGCATTACGGCGTGTTCAACGGCTCGCGCTACCGCACGATCATCGCCCCGCGGATCGCCGCCTTCGTGCGCGCGATGCAGGGGCTTCCGGCCGACGCCGCGGCGCCGATTCAGCTCGCGAGCTGAGCGGCGCTTCCGACGGGGCGAAAACGCGCCGGAATCTGGCGTCGCCGCCCTGGAGGGGCGGCGGCCACGCAGCTAGACTGGCACCATGCCCTTCGCGCTGCTGCGACGCCCCGATCCCGACCATCTCGATATCGTGCATGACGGCGAGACCTACCGCGTCGCGGTGCGTCGGCGCCCGACCGCGCGGCGCCTGACGCTGCGGGTCTCGGCCGCCACCGGCGAGGTGGTGATCACCCTGCCGGCCCGCAGCGCGATCAGCACCGCCCAGCGCTTCGCCGTGAGCCACGGCGGCTGGATCGCCGCGCGCCTCGCCCGCGTGCCCGAGCGGGTGCCGTTCGCGGAGGGCGCGATGGTGCCCCTGCGCGGCGTGCCGCACCGGATCGTGCGGCGGGGCTCGCGCAGCGGCATCACCCGGATCGAGGCCGACGCGGCCGAGCCGGTGCTGTCGGTCTCCTGCGGGCCCGAGCACGTCGCCCGCCGGGTGCAGGCCTTCCTCGACGGGGAGGTGCGCCGCGACCTCGCGCGTGCGGTGGCGCACTACACGGCCAAGCTCGGCCAGGGCCCGGTGCGGATCACGGTGCGCGACACGCGCAGCCGCTGGGGCTCGTGCACCGCCGGCGGCGCCTTGAACTTCTCCTGGCGCCTGATCCTCGCGCCGCCCGTCGTGCTCGACTACCTCGTCGCCCACGAGATGGCGCACCTGCGCGAGATGAACCATTCGGCCCGGTTCTGGACGCTGCTCGGCCAGCTCTGCCCCGAGGTCGACGCGGCCGAGGCCTGGCTCAAGCGCAACGGCACGGCGCTGCATCGCTACGGGTGAGGGTGCGGATCGCGGACCGAGGACGCGCCATTCCACCGGTCCCTCCCCGTCATCCCGGGGCCGCGCAGCGGAGCCCGGAATCCAGAGCCGCGACGGCGCATACGGGAACACGACCTGCGGTTCTGGATCCCGGGCTCGCCTTCGGCGCCCCGGAATGACGGGAAGGAGCGAGAAACCGCGTGGGCGAACGGTGCGGCTTCGCGAATCTCACCCCTTCGCGCGCAGCACCCGCTCGCGCGAGACCCGTTCCGCCGGCCAGGCCGGGCGGGGGTCGACCTCGCCGGGATCGAGGGTGCGCGGGGCGACGCTGTCGCAGAGCTCGCGCTGGCGCACGACGATCGGGTTGCCGAATTCGTCGCGGCGACGGATCAGCCCGCCCTCGCGGCAGAAGCCGGCGATGGCGGCGTTGCCGTTGCGGCGGCCGTAGGGGTTCACCTCCACCGGCGGATGCTCGACCGTGAGCAGGCCGCTGCGGTTGAGCGAGCGCTCGACGTAGGTCGTCTCGCCGATCGGAAGCGGCTCGGCCGTCGCCGCGACGCCGGTGGCGCCGAGCAGCAGGACCGTCAGGGCGAGGACACGCATGGCGCCGGCTCTCGTGTGATGATGCATCGCTGCGATATCTAGGTCGCGGCGCGTCCCGGCGATAGCGCATTGTGGCAACATTCGGTCCGCACGGTGTCCGGCCGCCGCGTTTCGGGCCCGGGCGGGACGAGGCGGCGCTGAGGCCCGCGCGTTTGCCGCGGGCGCCGGCGCGGCTCGCTTGACAGCGCCGGGCCCCGCATGGTCGGAACACCCGGGTTTTCGGCAAGGCCTCCCGCCCGCAACGGGCCCGGGGGGGCGCTCGTGAAGGGATCGTCGGTGCGGCTGCACAGGAGTTTCGACCGTGTCAGGCGCCTGTCGTCGGCGCTGGCAACCGTGGCCCTCGCCGGCGGCCTGCTGGGCGGCCTCGGCGGCGCGGCGCAGGCGCAGGGCATGGTGCGCAAGACCTTCGAGGACTGGCAGCTGCGCTGCGAGACCCCGGCCGGCGCCAAGGCCGAGCAATGCGCCATGGTGCAGTACCTCGCCGCCGAGGACCGCCCGAACCTCACCTTGGTGGTCATCGTGCTGAAGACCGCCGACAACCGCGGCTACCTGCTGCGGGTGGTCGCGCCGCTCGGCGTGCTGCTGCCGTCGGGCCTCGGGCTGAAGATCGACCAGACCGACGTCGGCCGCGCCGGCTTCGTGCGCTGCCTCACCACCGGCTGCGTCGCCGAGGTGGTGATGGACGAGGGCCTCGTGCGCCAGTTCAAGGCCGGCACGCAGGCGACCTTCATCGTGTTCCAGACGCCGGAAGAGGGCGTCGGCATCCCGCTGTCGATGAAGGGCTTCGCGGCCGGGTTCGACAGCCTGAAGTGAGCATCGGGAGGCGCGGCATGATCGGGGCTTTGGGGATCGGGCGAACGGCCCTCTGCGGGCTCGCCCTCGCGCTCGGCGCGGCGCCCGCGGGTGCCGAGGAGGGCAACATCTTCTCCAACCTGCTCAAGTACGGCGGCACCACCGTGCCGCCGTCGCAGCCCAAGGAGCTCGAGGCGCCCAACTGCCCGACCGTCGACGTGCCGGACGGCGGCGCCGCGCTCACCAACCCGGCCGGCGCCACCGGCGCCGGCATCCGCAGCCAGGTCTCCCTCGGGCGCATCGCCCGCGAGTGCACCCGGCGCGCGGACGGGTCGATCACGGTCAAGGTCGGCATCGAGGCCCGCGTCCTGCTCGGCCCCTCCGGCGCGCCCGGCCGGTTCGACGTGCCCTTCACCATCGCGATCAAGCACGACGACAAGACCGTCAGCACCCGCACCCGCCGCGTCGCGGTCTCGGTCGGGTCGGGCGAGGCCCAGGGCTTCGCCACGGTGGTGGAGGACGACATCCCCGTGCCGGCCGCCGTGAGCGCCGACTACGAGATCGTCGTCGGCCTGGGCGGCGCCCCGAAGGCGGCGGCGGCGAAGCCGAAACCCCGCCGCCGCGCGCCGGTGGCCCAGGCCCCGTCCGAGGCGCCCTCCGAAGCTCCGGCCGAGGCGGGCGCCGCGCAGTGAAGCCCAAGCCGGGAGACGGCCCGTTCCGCGCCTGACCGCCCGGCTCGACCTCGGGCGCGCGACCGCGTTCCACTGCGTGCCGGCGGCCGACCCGGTCTTCGACCGCCGCCTCGTGCTGCCGGAGATCGGCCGCGGCGGCTGGGTCGTCCTGACCTATCGCGAGCCGCCGACCGCCCGGCCGCGCCGGCCGATGCTGCGCCTGATCCGCGCCGAGGGCGCGCAGGACGTGGTGCTGCCCGGCGTCGCGCAGCCCTGCGCCCACTGGCTCGGCCTGCTCCCGGACGACCTCCGCGAGATCCGCCTCGCCGCCGGACCCGGCTTCGTGCTGGAGCGCGTCGGCCGCCGCACCGAGGCGAGCCTGTTCCTGCAAGCGCTCGCGACCCGGCCGCTCCGCGCCGTCTCCGCCCTCTACGAACGCCTGCGCGGCGACGAGCGCCGCTATCGCGACACCCTCCGCGGGACCTGCGCGGTGACGCCGCGCGCGCGGTTCTCGGATTGGGCGGCGGACCGCGCCCTCCCTCCGCCCTCCCCCGAAGGCGGGGGAGGGAAGGGGGCGTTCGGCATGATCTGCGTGCTCGTCCTGGCCGACGCGGATGCCGAAAGCCTCGCCGCGACGCTCGCGAGCCTGCGCGCGCAGACCCATCCCGACTGGCGCGCGATCGTCCTGCACGCCGCCGCCTTGCAGGCCACGCCCGACGACCCTCGCATCGCGCACGAGGCCTGGCGCGACGATCGCGGCCTCGGGGATGTCCTCGGAATCGCGCCCCTCTGCCTGCTCCGCGCCGGCGACCGGCTGAGGCCCGAGGCGCTCGCTCAGCTCTTCGCGGAGATCGGCACCGCCGACCTGATCTACGCCGACGAGCTGCGCGACGGCGCGCCCCGGCTGAAACCGGATTGGAGCCCGGATCTCGCCCGCACCACCGGCTACCAGGGCCGGCCGTGGCTCGCCGCGCCGGCCCTGCTCCCGCGCCTTCCCGAAGACCCGGCCGGGGCGATCGCGGCGTTTCCGCTCGCCCTCGACCTGTGGCTCGGCGCGCGCGCGACCCGTGTGGCGC
The DNA here is from genome assembly GCF_022829485.1 of Methylobacterium sp. J-059. Classification (NCBI taxonomy): domain Bacteria; kingdom Pseudomonadati; phylum Pseudomonadota; class Alphaproteobacteria; order Hyphomicrobiales; family Methylobacteriaceae; genus Methylobacterium; species Methylobacterium sp. J-059. Next base: position 7,135 of record NZ_JAKSYA010000160.1, on the reverse strand, counting down.
ACCTCCCGCGCATCCTCGCCGAGACCACCGGGGCCGCGCCGGATGCCGCGCCGCGCGCCGCCGCGCTCGCCCGGCATCGCACCGACGCCGCCGAGCCGGCGATCCGCGACGGCGTCGTCGACCTGCTTTGGCCGCTGCCCGAGCCGGCGCCGCGCGTCAGCATCGTGATCCCGTCGCGCGACAGGCTCGACCTGATCGAGCGGGTCTGCCGCGGCGTGCTGCACGAGACCGCCTACCCTGCGATCGAGTGCGTGATCGTCGACAACGGCTCGACCGATCCGGCGGTGCTCGCTCACTACGACGCGCTCCGGCGCGATCGGCGGGTGCGGATCGTCGCGTTCGATGCGCCCTTCAACTTCTCGGCGATGGTCAATGCCGGGGTGGCGGCCGCGACCGGCGCCGTCGTCGTGCTGCTCAACAACGACGTGGCGGTGCTGCACCCGGATTGGCTCGACGCGATGGTCCGGCAGGCGCTGCGGCCGGAGGTCGGCGCGGTCGGCGCCAAGCTGCTCTACGCGAACGGCACGTTGCAGCATGCCGGCGTCGTCGTCGGGCTCGGCGGGCGGGCCGGGCACATCCTGCGCAAGCGCCCCGCGGGCAGCCCCGGCCGTCTCGGGCAGATGCGGGTCGCGCACGAGGTCTCGGCCGTCACCGCCGCGTGCCTCGCTGTTTCACGGGAAAACTATCGGGCGGTCGGCGGCTTCGACGCGGAGGCGTTCCCGGTCGATTTCAACGACGTGGATTTCTGCCTCCGCCTCGGGGCGGCCGGTTGCAAGACGGTGTGGACGCCGGCCGCCACCCTGGCCCACCTCGAATCGGTGAGCCGCGGCCCGTCGGTGGGCGCCAAGCGCATCCGGTTCGAGGCGGAGGCCGCCCGCTTCACCGAGCGCTGGCGCGACGTGATCCGGCACGATCCGTTCTATCATCCCGCCCTGTCGCTCACGACCTTTGGCGAGGACCTGGAATAGCCATGGCTGGCTCGGGCACGCGCGCCGTCGCCGCCACCCTGGCGCGTCATCCGCGGCGGACCTTCGCGATCCTCTGGGCCCGCCTCACCGGCCGGCGCCTGCGCGCGCGCCAGCAATGCGCGGCCCTCGTCGGCATCGATCACCGCCTGGCGCTGCCGCCCGGGATCCTGGACCGGTTTCCGACCGAGCCCGTCCCGTCCGACGATCCCGACCTCCGCCTGCTCACGGCACCGGGTCACGCGCTCGTCGCGGGCGCCCGCCGGGCCTTCGCCGCCGCCTTCGCCGCCGATCCGAGCCTGCACGCGCTCTACGGTGACGCGCTGGTCCAGGCTTCGCCCGGCGGCCCGGTGTTCCCGCTGCTGCGCCCGGCCTTCGATCCAGACTACCTGATGGCCGTCGATTGGCTCGGCCCGGTGCTCGCCGTGCGCCGGACGAGCCTTTGCGCGATCGCCGGCGGGGACGCGGAGATCTCGGCCCTCGACGCCGCCTTGCGCATCGTCGAGCGCTTCGGCCCGGACGCGATCGGGCACCTGCCGGGGATCGTGTCGGTTCGGATCGGGCCGGACCTCGCTTCCGACCGCGCGTCTTCCCTCCCCCCTCTGCGGGGGAGGGGACCCTCCGAAGGCGGGCGGGAGAGGGGAGCGACCGATCCGGCTACGGCGCTCCCCGCTCCCGACCCTCGCTCGCGCGAGGCCCACCCTCTCCCGCTTCAGGGCGAGGGAAGGCGGGGGCCGCGAGACGCCCATCTCGAAACCCGGCTCGCCAGCCTACGCCGCCACCTCGACCGCACTGGTCGGGCCGCGACCGGGCTGGCGCGCGAACCCGACGGCGTCGTCTCGGCCCTGCATCCGCTGCCCGATCCGCTTCCCCTGGTCAGCGTCATCGTCCCGACCCGCGACCGGGTCGATCTGCTGCGCGCGTGCCTCGACGGCCTGCGCACCCGCACCGACTGGCCGACCCTCGAGATCCTGATCGCCGACAACGACAGCCGCGCGCCCGAGACCCTGGCCTACTTCCGCGCCCTCGAAGGCGAGGGGGTGCGCGTCGTCGCCTGCCCGGGGCCGTTCGACTTCGCCGGCATGAACAACGCGGCCGCCGCGCTGGCGCGGGGCGCGCTGCTCGCCTTCGTCAACAACGACGTCGAGGCCTTCAGGCCGGATTGGCTCGGGCGGATGGTGCGCGAGGCGCTGCGGCCCGAGATCGGCGCGGTCGGCGCCAAGCTGCTCGACGGGGAGGGCCGGATCCAGCACGCCGGCATCGTGCTCGGCACCGGAGGCCTCGCCACCCACGCGCATCGGCACTTCCCCGGGGACGCCCCCGGCGACGGCATGCGCCTGCGGGCGACGCATGCGGTCTCGGCCGTCACCGCCGCCTGCCTCGTGGTCGAGGCGGCCAAGTTCCGCGCGGTCGGCGGCTTCGACGCCGCGCATTTCGCGGTCGACTTCAACGACGTCGACCTGTGCCTGCGCCTGAACGCGGCCGGCCACCGCACGCTGATGGTGCCAAGCGCGGTGCTGCATCACCGCGAGGGCGCGAGCCGTAGGCGCTCGCCGGAGGCCGAAAGCCGCCACGCCCGCGAGGTCGCGGCATTCAAAATGCGATGGGGGCCGCTGCTGGCGCAGGACCCCCATTATCATCCGGGCTTCGATCCCGATCTCTCGACCCACGCGCGGCTGCGCGCGGGCGCCGTCGACGGCCCTACTGGACCAGGCGCGGTCCGCCGGTCTGGACCTTCTCGTTCTCCGACATGATCCCGAGCCGCTTGGCGACCTCGGTATAGGCCTCGATCAGGCCGCCGAGATCCTTGCGGAAGCGGTCCTTGTCGAGCTTGTCGGCGGACTTGATGTCCCACAGCCGGCACGAATCCGGGGAGATCTCGTCGGCGACGACGATGCGCATCATGTCGCCCTCCCACAGGCGGCCGGTCTCGATCTTGAAGTCCACCAGGCGGATGCCGACGCCGAGGAACAGGCCCGACAGGAAGTCGTTGACGCGGATCGCCAGCGCCATGATGTCGTCGATCTCCTGGGGCGTCGCCCAGCCGAACGCGGTGATGTGCTCCTCCGACACCATCGGGTCGTTGAGCGCGTCGTTCTTGTAGTAGAACTCGATGATCGAGCGCGGCAGCTGGGTGCCCTCCTCGAGCCCGAGCCGCGTCGCCAGCGAGCCGGCGGCGACGTTGCGCACCACCACCTCGAGCGGGATGATCTCGACTTCGCGGATCAGCTGCTCGCGCATGTTGAGCCGGCGAATGAAATGGGTCGGCACGCCGATGTCGTTGAGGTGCTGGAAGACGAACTCCGAGATCCGGTTGTTCAGCACGCCCTTGCCGTCGATGATCTCGTGCTTCTTCGCGTTGAAGGCGGTCGCGTCGTCCTTGAAGTGCTGGATGAGCGTTCCCGGCTCCGGACCCTCGTAGAGGACCTTCGCCTTGCCCTCGTAGATGCGACGGCGGCGGTTCATAGGCGTGTACCGTGGTTTGAGGAAGTCCATCGGGCCGTGGCTCCTTGGCGACGAGACGTGCGCGGATTCCGCGGCGTTCAGACCTCGGGAGAGGTCGGGCCGCGGGCACATGTCATGGCTGGGAACCCCGGCGACCGTGCCGCAAACTACCCGAAGCGCGCTGGCAGCACAACGCGTTAGCCGGGTGGGGGATACGCGCGGCGCGCCTTCCTCGGCCTTGGTCGACGCCGGCGTTCGTCCGTCGCGCGCACGCTTCCCGCCCCCGCCTCGTCATCCCGGGCTCGCCTTCGGCGCCCCGGGATGGCGGGCGGGATGACGGGATGCCTTCCCCCTTGCAGGCCTCGCACCGGGGCGCCCCCTCACGCCGTCTTGTCCGGGTAGCGGCACAGGTCGGCGATCGGGCAGTTCGGGCAGTCGGGCTTGCGCGCCTTGCAGACGTAGCGGCCGAACAGGATCAGCCAGTGGTGGGCATTGAGGCGGAAGGGCTCGGGCACCAGCGCCTCCAGCCCGGCCTGGACCTTGTCGGTGGTGGCGGCGACCACCAGCGGGATGCGGTTGGCGACGCGGAAGATGTGGGTGTCGACCGCGATGCGGGCCTCGCCGAAGGCGACGTTGAGCACCACGCTCGCGGTCTTGGCGCCGACGCCGGGCAGCACCTGCAGCTCCGCTTGGCTGCGCGGAACCACCCCGCCGTGCTGCTCGACCAGGATGCGCGAGAGCGCGATCACGTTCTTCGCCTTGGTGTTGAACAGCCCGATCGTGCGGATGAAGTCGCGCACCCGGTCCTCGCCGAGCGCCAGCATCGCCTCCGGGGTGTCGGCGATCGCGAAGAGCGGCCCGGTCGCCCGGTTCACGCCGACGTCGGTCGCCTGGGCCGACAGCACCACCGCGACGAGCAGCGTGTAGGGGTTGAGGAACGTGAGCTCGGCCCGCGGCTCGGGATTGGCCGCCCGCAGGCGCGAGAAGATCGCGACGACGGCCTCGGGGCCGACCGGATCGGGCGCGCGGGTGGCGCGTGCGACGATCGGTCGGGCGAGCGTGCCCCCGATCGCGGCTTTCTTCACGGCGGGCGGCTTCCTGGCTGGCATCGTCGGGTTATATTGGTCCCATGGCGAGCGGCAACCTCCACGTCCACCCGGACGGCCTCGATCCCGATACCATCGACCGGCCGGTGTTCTCGGCCACCATCCGGCCGGCCCAGTCCCTGAGCCGTGCCGGCTTCAAGGTGGTGATGACGGGCTGCTGCCTGGTCTCGCTGGTGATCTCGGTGTGGTGCTGGCGCATGGGCTTCTGGCCGGTCGCCGGCTTCTTCGGCCTCGACATGCTGGCGATCTACGCCGCGCTCAAGGTCAGCTTCCGCCGCGGCCGCTCCTTCGAGGAGGTGATGATCTCCCAGCTCGAGATCCTGCTCACCCGCGTCAGCCACCGCGGCGAGCGCCACCAATGGCGCTTCAACCCGCTCTGGACCAAGCTCACCCAGGTCGAGGACGAGGAGTTCGGGTTGCAGCGCCTGACCCTGGTCTCGCGCCGGGAATACGTCGTCGTCGCCCGCGACGCCTCGCCCGACGAGCGCGCCCGCATCGCCCGCGGCCTCACCGGCGCGCTGGCGCAGGTGAAGAAGGGGTACTGACCGGGGCGCCGCGTGTCTCCCGGCCTCGCCGGCACGGAAGATGCCTCGTCCCCCACACCCCAGCGGATGACGCCCGTGCACGACACCTCCACCATCGACCGACGCGCCCTGCTCGGCGGGATCGCGACGGCTGCGGCCCTCGCGGCATCGCCCGCCCGGGCGGGCGGCACGAACGCGCTCACCGCCGCCTCCGCGAGCGCGCTGGCCGAGGCGATCCGCACCCGGCGGGTCACCGCCGCGGAGGTGGTCGAGGCGCATCTGGCCCGCATCGCTGCGGTCAACCCGCAGCTCAACGCCGTCGTGCAGCTCACCGCCGACTCCGCGCGGCGCGAGGCGGCGGCTGCCGACGCCGCCCTGGCGCGGGGCGAGGCGCCGAAACCGCTGCACGGCGTCCCGGTGACGATCAAGGACACGCTGGAGACCGCGGGCGTGGTCTGCACCGGCGGCACGCTGGGCCGGGCCGCCTACGTGCCGAAGGCCGACGCGACTGCGGTGGCCCGCCTTCGCGCGGCCGGCGCGATCGTGCTCGGCAAGACCAACGTGCCGGAGCTCGCCGGCGCGCTGGAGACCGACAACCTCGTCTACGGCCGCACCAACAACCCCTACGACCTCGCCCGCACGCCGGGCGGCAGCAGCGGCGGTGAGGCGGCGATCGTCGCGGCCGGCGGCTCGCCCCTCGGCCTCGGCACCGATGCCGGCGGCAGCATCCGCGTCCCGGCGCATTATTGCGGGCTGGCCGCGCTCAAGCCGACCTCGGGCCGCATCCCGCGCACCGGGCAGTTTCCCCGGCCGATGGGTGCCCGCAACAGCGTGTTCCACGTCAGCCTGATCGCCCGCCGCGTCGACGACCTCGCCCTCGCGCTGCCCATCGTCGCCGGGCCGGATTTTCGCGACTACACCATCGTCGACATGCCGTTGCGCGATCCGGACGCCGTTGGCCTGCGCGGGCTGAAGCTCGCCTTCTTCGACGACGACGGCGCCTCGGCCCCGACGCCGGAGATCGCGGCGGCCGTGCGCGCGGCGGCGAGGGCGTTCGCGGAGGCCGGCCTGACGGTCGAGGAGCGCCGCCTGCCGGAGTCCGAGACGGCGGCGGCGGTCTACTACGACATGACCCGCGGCGACGGGGGGGCCGGCACCCGGGCCTTCCTGCGCTCGATCGGGACCGAGCGGATCTCGCCGCTGTTCGAGCAGTCGCTCGGCACGCGCGCGGCGCCGGCCATGGCCGGCATCACCGAGGCGCTGGCGGCGTTCGCCCGCTGGGACGCGTTCCGCAACGCGCAGCTCGCCTTCCTGCAGGGCTACGACGCGGTGCTGTCGCCGGTGGCGCCCTACGTCGCGCCGGCGCACGGCACCAGCTTCGATCCGGCGCTGCAGCGCGGGGTCGGCTACGCCCAGAACCACAACCTCACCGGCTGGCCGGCGGTGGCGGTCCGCGTCGGCACCTCGCCCGAGGGGATGCCGATCGGGGTGCAGGTGGCGGCCCACCCGTGGCGCGAGGACGTAGCCCTCGCCCTCGGCCGTCATCTCGAGGCGAGCTTCGGGGGCTTCGCCCCGCCCGCGATCTGACCGGTCGTCCCTACGCGCCCGGCGCCCAGTCGATCGTCGGGCGCTGCGCCAGGATGCGGTCGAAGTAGTTGGCCACCGCCTGCGCCCCGTCCGCATGCATCATCGCCACCGGGTGGGCGAGATAGGCGCGGGCCAGCTCCAGCGGCATCTCGCCGGCCTTCAGCGCGTTGAGCACCGCATCGATGAAGGCGTCGTTGGCCTCGTTGAAATCGCTCGACAGCTTCTTGCGGTCGTTCAGGGCCTGGATCGCCATCGCGCATGCTCCGTGCCGCCCCCGCGGCGACGCGGTTCTACGGATGGAGGGGCCGATCGTTCCCGGAGAGGGCGCACCCGTCTCGGGATCGCTGGAGGGCCGTCCGGGCGGCCCGTCGTGGTTCTGTCGTCGAAATCGGAGAAAGTTCCGTTTTGGCTGTTGACGGGTGTCTGAGCGGTCCGTATACCCCTGTTCATCGAGACGGGGCGGCGGCGACGCGGTTCTGGACTTGGTCCACCGACATGACGAGCGATG